>CANJEU010000197.1 GCA_947473445.1 Fidelibacterota bacterium
ACCCCGTCCAGTCCCACGCCACGGCCGAAGATCGCTCCGATCAGGGCGCGCCGCTGCATGTGGCCATCATCATGGACGGGAACGGCCGCTGGGCGAAGGCGAGGGGGTTGCCCCGGACCGCCGGCCATAAACGCGGCGCCGACGCTCTAAAGAAGGTCGTCAAAAGCGCCGGAAATCTCGGGGTCCGTTACCTGACCCTGTTCGGCTTCTCGTCCGAGAATTGGCAGCGGCCCGAGACCGAGGTCCGCGACCTCATGGGCCTCCTGCGCTACTACCTTGAGCATGATATCGCCGAACTGGTCGAAAACGGCATCCGTCTGCGGGTCATCGGCGACCGTAGCCGCTTCAGCCCGGACACTGTCGCACTCATCGAACAGGCCGAGCGCAAGTCCGCCGCCAACGTGAAAATGGATCTGACGATGGCCCTCAGCTACGGCGCCCGTCAGGAAATACTCACCGCCGCCAAGGCCCTGGCCGCCGACTGCGCCGCCGGCAAGATGTCGCCCGACGAGATCGACGAGGAGACCTTCGCCGGCCGCCTGTTCACCGCCGGCACCCCGGACCCTGACCTGCTGATCCGGACCTCGGGCGAACAGCGCATCAGCAACTTCCTGCTCTGGCAGCTCGCCTATACCGAACTCGTTTTCACCGACACCCTATGGCCCGACTTTGGCCATGCCGAGCTCGAAGCGGCCATCGCCACTTACCTCAGCCGCGAGCGCCGCTACGGCGCCGTGACCGGTTAGGCCGCCACCATGCTTTGGACCCGGATCGTCTCGGGCGTCATTCTGGGGCCCGTCTTCCTCGCGCTCGTCTATTTCGGCTACCCCTCCTTCCACATCGCGCTCGGGATCATCACCGCCGTCATCGCCTGGGAATTCACCCGGATGGATAGCGGGCTGGGTTTCGGCGCGCGCAGGCTCCTTCTGATGGCCGGGGTGCTCGGCGGCATCCTCATCCCCGTCGGCGCGCCCATGGCCATGGGTGTGGTCGCGCTGTCGATGTTCGGGCTGATGCTCAAGCGCGGCGACCCGGTCTACCTCGCCCCCTCCTACGCCATCCTTCCGGCCGTCACGCTCGCCTTCATTTGGGCGGCGGGCGGTGGCCAGCTCGAGGCGCGGTACGTCACCGGTCCGGGTGGCTTCCAAGTCCCGGGCGGCGCCTTCTCGATCTACTGGGTGCTCGCCATTGTCTGGGCAACGGACATCGGGGCTTATGCCGTAGGCCGCACCGTCGGCGGCCCCAAACTCGCCCCCTCCATCAGCCCCGGGAAGACGCGTTCGGGGGCCATCGGTGGTGTCGTCTGGGCCCTGATCTTCGCCGCGCTCGTATTGTGGCTGTTCAACCTTCCTATTAAGCCGGCGCATATCGGCGTGGTATTCCTGATGTCCATTGTTAGCCAAGCCGGTGATCTCTTTGAATCTGCTATAAAAAGACGGTACGGCGTGAAGGACTCAAGTCACATCATTCCGGGCCACGGCGGCTTCATGGATCGCTTCGATGGCCTCTGGGCCGCGGCGCCCATCGCGGCCGTTTTCTGCGTCATTTTCGGCGGCGGAATGCAGTCATGGTAACCGGGCCGCGGCGCATCACGATCCTCGGTTCGACCGGTTCGATCGGCGACAGCACGATCGATCTTATCGAGCGGGACGCTGCCGCCTATGACGTGGTCGCGCTCACCGCAAATTCGAACTGGGCCAAGCTAGCCGAACAGGCCAGGCGCCTGAAGCCCGCCATCGTCGCCGTCGCCGATCCCGGTGCCTACGCCGACCTCAAGGCCGCCCTCGCCGGCACCGGGGTTAAGGTGGTCGCCGGAGCCGAAGGGGTGTGCGAGGCCGCCGACGCCGCCTCCGACTGGGTCATGGCCGCCATCGTCGGCGCCGCCGGTCTCAAGCCGACCCTGACCGCGGTTGCCCGCGGGACGGTCATCGCCCTCGCGAATAAGGAATGCTTGGTCAGCGCGGGGTCTGTCTTCACAGACGCCGTCACCCGTCACAAGGCGACGCTCCTCCCGGTGGACTCCGAGCACAACGCGATCTTCCAGGTCTTCGATTTCGACCAGAAGGAGAAGGTCCGCAAGGTCATCCTCACAGCCTCGGGGGGCCCATTCCGCACCTGGTCGACCGCCGAGATGCGCGAGGCGACCCCCAAGCAGGCGGTCGCCCATCCCAAATGGTCCATGGGGGCCAAGATCTCGGTCGATTCCGCCACCATGATGAACAAGGGCCTCGAGGTCATCGAAGCCCACCATCTATTCGGCCTGCCCAGTGAGGGGATCGACATCGTCGTCCACCCTCAGTCCGTCATCCACAGCATGGTCGAATATTGTGACGGATCGGTCCTGGCCCAGCTCGGCACGCCGGACATGCGTACCCCCATCGCCTTCGCGCTAGGGTGGCCGAAACGGCTCAATGCACCGGCAACGCGACTGAACCTTGCCGATATCGCCTCCCTGACCTTCGAACAGCCCGACGACGTCCGCTTCCCGGCGTTGCGGTTGGCCCGGCGCGCGTTGCAGGCCGGCGGCAGCGCCCCTACAATTCTTAACGCGGCCAACGAGGTCGCCGTGGCTCGGTTTCTTGCCGGCGAGGTTGGGTTCCTTGATATCGCCGCAATTGTCGAGCACACCTTGGACCGGGTGGCTGCTCAATCGCTCAATTCCCTCGACGACGTCATGGCGATCGACGGGGAAGCCCGCCGCGTCGCGAAAGCGGCGAGCAAACTCAGCGCAGCCGCCGAGTAGGCCCGCTGTGAAGATGTACCGCCGCGTCCGCGCGGCCAAAGGAGATGCAAAGCGTGCTTGAACAGCTCTTCGGCGTTCCGTTCACCCTCGTCAGTTTCTTCGTCGCTCTGTCCGTCGTGGTCTTCGTCCACGAGTTCGGCCATTTCTTTGTCGCCCGCCGCTGCGGCGTGCGTTGCGATGCCTTCTCCATCGGCTTTGGCCCCGAACTCTTCGGCCGTACCGACAAACACGGTACGCGCTGGAAGTTCTCGCTCATCCCTCTTGGCGGCTACGTCAAAATGTTCGGGGAAGGCGAGATTATGCAGGTGGTCGAAGGGGGCAAGACCACGGAAATCCCCCGCGAACTGACGCTGGAAGAAAAGCTGGTGTCCTTCCGCCATAAGACCCTCGGCCAGCGCGCCGCGATCGTATTCGCCGGCCCTGCCGTGAACCTCATTTTCGCAATCCTCGTCTTCTGGCTGACCTTCTCCATTGCTGGGCGCCCTCAGACCGACCCCGTTATCGGCGGCGTGGTTGAAGGCGGGGCGGCGGCGGAAGCTGGTATCCAGCCGGGCGACCGCATTACGACCATCGACGGCAAAGCCGTGGAGCGCTTCGAGGATATCCAGACCATCGTGCTCCTGGCCAACGGCGTGCCCATGCAACTGGGCATCGCCCGCGACGGCGCGCCCGAGCAGGTGATCACCGTCACCCCCCGGGTCCGTGAGGAGAAGGACGAGGACGGCAAAGTCACCAAACGCTTGATGCTCGGGATCCAGGCCTCCCCGGAACATATGAGCGTGGTCCGCTTGAACCCGGTCGATGCGGCCGGAACCGCCGTCTATCAGACCTACGATGTCATCCGGACGACCTTTGTGGCGGTCGGTCAGATGATCGACGGCTCGCGCGGTACCGAAGATCTGGGCGGGCCAATCCGCATTGCACAAATTTCAGGACAGGCGGCCAAAACCGGGGTCCTTGGTTTCATTCTTTTTATGTCGATTCTTTCGATTAATCTTGGGGTTGTGAACCTTTTCCCGGTGCCGCTCCTTGACGGCGGACACCTCATGTTTTACGCCATCGAAGCCGTGCGCGGACGACCGCTGTCGGAACAGGTCCAGGAATGGGGTCTGCGTGTGGGATTGGCTCTTGTCCTGACGCTCATGCTGTTCGTGACCTGGAACGACATCGTCCATTTGATAAGCGCATAAAGAGCAACCCACCGTGTTAAGGCGCGCGGGGGAATGATTAAGCTGGGAAGGTTTCGATGACAGGGGCGTCTGGTACAAGTCAGCGCGAAGCGAAGCGCGGGTGGCATCTGTTGTCGCTGTCTGCGCTCCGGGCGGGCGCAATGCTGGCTCTTCTGTCGGGAGGGGCGGTCGTTGCTCTTCCTGCCACCGAGGTTCGCGCGCAGAGCGCGACCGACACGATTCAAGGCATTGCGGTCCAAGGCAGCCAGCGTATCGAGCCGGCAACCGTGCGGACCTATGTGACCGTTCGCGAAGGCGATCCGTTCGATCCCGCGCGCATCGACCAGTCGCTGAAGAACCTCTTCGGTACGGGTCTGTTCGCCGACGTGTCCATCACGCGCCAGGAAAACATCCTCGTCATCCGCGTGGTTGAAAATCCGATCATTAACCGGATTTCCCTCGAGGGTAACGATAAGATCAAAGACGACGACCTCAACAAAGAAATGCAGCTTCGCCCGCGCGTTGTTTACACGCGCAACAAGGTGCAGCAGGACGTCGAGAAGATCCTCGAACTGTATCGCCGCAAGGGCCGCTTCGCCGCCCGCGTCGATCCAAAAGTCATCGAGCTTCCGCAAAACCGCGTCGACGTCGTCTTCGAAATCAGCGAAGGCAGCCCGACTTACGTGCGCACCATTAACTTCGTCGGCAATGAAGCGTTTGACGACGACGATTTGCTTGGCGTCGTGCTGACGCGCGAAGAACGTTGGTGGCGCTTCCTGACTTCGAACGACACTTACGACCCGGATCGTATGAACTACGACCGCGAACTCCTGCGCCAGCACTACGTGCAGGAAGGTTACGCCGATTTCGAAGTGATCTCGGCCGTAGCCGAACTCGCGCCGAACCGGGAAAATTTCTACATGACCTTCACCGTGAAGGAAGGTCCGCGCTATCGCATCAACTCCGTTAACCTTGAAGTCAACGTGAAGGACCTGCCGAAGGAAACGTTAGAAAGGTCCGTAATTCCCCAGGAGGGCGACTGGTTCAACGGTAAGGCC
>CANJEU010000198.1 GCA_947473445.1 Fidelibacterota bacterium
GCCGACGAGATCGTCCAGGTCCATCTCCAGCCTCCCCAGCTATTCTTCCTATTCTCGACCACCGGGCGTCCGCCGGGAACCCTAATTCGCGGTTTATCTTTTTTCTTCAACACATTCGGTCGTTCTTTGATATGCGTCAAAAGTTCAGGGGCACCCTTAAGCTATTGGGCCAGCGCCCAGCCGGACTTAGGCTTGGAAACTCCAAATTTATCATGGCTTTAGTTGACGTTTACGGGGTTAGAGGCTAGCTTTGCCGCAACGAGGGCCTCTGCGGAAGCCACTAATTTCATAAAGTGGCGACGGGGGCCGCGGCCCTCGAGAAGGACTGGATGGGATGTCTGACCTAGCCTCGACGGGAGCAGCGGGCGACGGCGGTGTAAACCGTGCGAAGCTCCGGGATCTGCGCGCCCTTGTCCAGGACATGGGCCAGTGGCGCCATGCGCCCGAGGCTGGAGTTAATCTCGTAATAGTAAGCGTTCCGCCGCGTTGCCGGAAACCAAGCGTGTACCCGGGCTGATCGCGCAGATCGGCGATGGAATGATCGCGATCGCGGCCAAGCGGGGCGGACTTACATATCAGGTCTCAAGCTGCGACTTCGGCATTCTCGCCAAAGTTACTGAAACGGCGCTTGTCGGCCTGGTGCGCGACCTCAAGGTCGAGATGCTGCGTACCATTGAACGCAATTTCCCGGGCAGCTTCGGCACCATCGACCAAAGCCGCCTCGTCCTCAGCTACGACCTCGTCAATAATTACCGCTCGGCCGCCGATCGCGTCGCCAAGTACGCCGAAGTGGCCCAGCGCAATGCCGCCACCGATGCCGAAGGCGGCGACAAACAACTGCGCCCGCTCACCACCGCCGACATCAAAAACGTGATGAAGGCCTACGAAAAGTTCGGGACGGAAAAGTTCATCAAGGCGTTTGTGCGCGACCAGGACATCATGATGCATGTCCCGGGCCGGCCGCTCGAAAAGATGCTGACCGAGTACTTCATCAGCATGGATCTGCTCAGAAAGCCGCTGTTTATCGACGTGGAAATGCGCGGTTCGGGCCGCTTGTTCAACGAGTTTACCCTCGTGCTCGATCAGATATTGCTGCAGGCGTTCGATGAAATGCATACGCGGGGTGGACGCTGTTCGATCAATTTGAACGTCGAAAGCGTGTTTACCGAGCAGTTCGAAGCTTTCATCGAGCGTACGCCCGAACACGTCTTGAAGGACGTAGTCTTCGAATTCCGCCAGTCGAACATCGTCGAGAATTTTGACGAGTTCCAAGTCGCGCGCGGCCTGATCAAGTCCAAGGGCGCAAGCATCGCCGTCGACCAGATTTTCCCGCAGACCGTGGGTTTGGTGGATCTCGACTACATCGGGGCCAGCATCGCTAAAATCCATTGGCGCAACGGCGCCGAGGATATTTTGAAGGAGCGCGAGCGGGCGGTGAAATACCTGATCGACTGCGGCGTGCTGCCGGTCCTGATCCGCGTGGATCATGAACGGGCGCTGGAAGTCGGCGCCCGTATGGGCATTAACCTGTTCCAGGGTTTCCTGATCGACAACATGATGAAGACTGCGGCCGGTCAGCCCCACTAGGCGCGTGCGCCTCATTCCGCTTGGCGCGTTTGTTCGCTATACCGCTTAGATGCGTATCCAGGCGAAGCTCTTTATCCTCCTTCTGCTCATCGGCCTCATTCCCCTGGCTGCCCTGTCGTGGCGCAGCGATAAGGCGATGGAGAGTCTTGGGCGTGCCATCACCGGCGCCGGAAAGACAGCGGCGATCGAGGATATGCAAAATCAGCTGCGGCAGGCGGTTGCGACGTCCTCCGAATTGATGGATTCCCAGCGCCGTCAGGTGGAACTCGCGCTGCGCCTTTTGTCGCGGGACGTCGAACATCGCCTTGTTTCCGATCCCCCCACCGGTGACGTGCCGCTCTACTTCCACACCAACTTTGACTCGCCCCAGACTTGGCCGCCGGGCGCCGAACTGGCGATCGATCATGCCATCGCTTCGCCCACCGGCGAGTTGCAGGCGATCCCGATCTTGCGTCAGCACCAATCTTTCCTGGTGTCGCCGGGTATCGAACCTGGGGCCGTGCGGCCGCTGATGCGCCGCCTTGCGGGAATGGATGAGCTTTACCGCCGCATCGACGCCGGCAATCCGGGCCTCTTCTACTGGCAATACGTCGCGATGGAAGAAGGTGTGCACGGCTCGTTCCCAGGCCACGGCGGCTATCCCGCGGGATACGATCCACGCACACGCGATTGGTACAAGAGCACCATCGGCGCCACCGACATCGTATGGAACCCGCCGCTGCTGGATGCGGCCACCCGGCGCCTCCTGCTCACGGCGGCGTTGCCTATCCGCGATCCGGCAGGGGCATTCGCCGGCGTCGCGGCCATCGACGTTGACGTGCTTTCGTTCCTGAACGCCGCGCAGAGGCATACACGCCTAAGCGCGGGCGAAGGCAGTTATATGGTTCAGCTTGTGGATGCGCAGGGGCGGCCCTTCGCGCAAGGGGTCAGTGCGGGCGAGCCGTCGCTGCGCGTGATCGCCTCCAGCCTTTATCGCGATACAGGAATAGCGTGGGACGCCCGCCCGGAAACGCCTGCGCTTGAGGGCGATGCGACGGTTATTGCCGCCATCACAAAAGATTTGCTGGCGGGTCGCGACGGTATCCAGCGCGGCGCGCACGGCGCCCGCGAGTCCTTATGGGTTTACGGCGGGCTTAAAAATCTTGGCTCGACGCTGCTGTTTATCGTGCCCGTGGACGACGTCGAAGGTGTCGCCGACAGATCGCAAGACAGCGTCCGCCAGGCGGTGGTCGACGAGGTGCGCCTCGCGGGTATCGCCTCGATTGCCCTCGTCGTGATGATTGCAGGTCTCGCCGCACTCGCCGCGCGTACGATCACAAGCCCGCTGCGCGAACTGGCCGCCACGGCCGAGGACCTTGCGGGCGGCAATCTTGAGGCGAGGGCAGAGGTCACCAGCCGCGACGAAGTCGGTGATCTTGCCATGGTATTCAATGCCATGGTGCCCGAGCTACGCCATCATATTGAGGTCAAAGAGTCGCTGACCCTCGCGCGCGAGGTTCAACAAAAACTCCTGCCCGAACGTGCGCCGGAAGTGCCCGGTTTCGATATTGCCGGACGCAGCATCTATCACGACGCTGTCGGCGGGGATTACTACGATTTTATTCCCCTGCGGGTCGATGATGGCCGCCGGCGGCTCGGCATTGCCGTGGGCGATGTTTCCGGACACGGGATAGTCGCCGCCCTCACAATGACGTCCGTGCGCGCGCTGCTGCGGTCCTTTACCGGGGAAGAAACGTCATTGCAGCCTGTGATGCGCGCCGTCAACCGCCACGTCGCCGCCGACGCGGCGGCGGGCCGCTTCGTCACGCTCGTGTATCTCGTGCTCGAACCTGCGACCCGTCTGCTGCGCTGGATCAGCGCAGGGCACGGACCTTTGCTGTTCTTTGACCGCGAAACGCGTGAGTTTGAGGAACTTGCGGCGCACGATATTCCTCTCGGCGTAAACCCAGAATGGGCGTTTCAGGAAAACACCCGACAAGATTGGCCCGCGACCGGCATCCTTGTTCTGGGCACCGACGGTATTTGGGAGACGCGCAATCCGGCCGGCGAGGCGTTCGGGCGGGAAGGCCTGATGGATGTGATCCGCGCGAAGGCCCACCTTCCGGCGGCGCAGATCTGCGACGCGGTCGTTGACGCTCTCACGTCATTCTCGGGCGGTAGTGCGCAGAGCGACGACGTCACACTCGTGATCGTCAAATTCCTAGGCAACGAGACTTAGGTGATCATCACGAGCGGCAGTCCCACCGCGATAATCGCGATGCCTGCGATTTTCGCCGTCGTCACGGGCTCGCGAAAGGCGGCGCGGCCCAAAACCTGAGAGACCGCCAGTCCGACGATGCGTTTGACGACTTCGATCAGCGCGACGAATGCAATGGCAAAGGCGGCAATCTGGCAGGCGTAGCCGAGCGCTCCGGCCACGGCCGCGCCCGCGATTGGCGCGCGGGCGTCTTTCTGCAACTTCAGACGAGAAAACCCTTGCCGTGCCATCCACGCCGCGAGCGTAGAGCCGATCAGGACGACTTGCAGCAGCGCGTGCATGGCCGACGATGTGTGGGCAAGGCACAGCTTGTCGATCGCCGGGGTCGTGGACCACAGCACAACGACCGCCAGCATAGGCAGGGTGCCCCGCTCAGCCCGCAACGCCGTCCACGCCGCGCGCAAACTGGGTTTTGCGTCCGCCGGTTGGAACAGGGCGAACAGACCTAAGGTGATCAGCAGGATGCCCACGTCCTGCCGCAAGGTCGGCCATTCACCGAGCACAAGTCCCGCGGACAGAAGTGTCAGCACGGGCGCGAGCGCAAGCAGCGGGATCATGAGGCTGAGCGCCGAACGCCGGATCGCAACAATCATCAGGAGATTGGCGCCAAGCCCAAGCGCAGCATCGACCGCGCCCGGCAGGATGTAGCCGGAGCCAACAGTCCATTGGCCGTTCCAGAACGCCCAGGCGCCGAGCAATGGAATTTGCCCCAGCACGAAATAAAAAAGAATCACGTCCGGCGGACAGGCGCGCGGCGCCGACTTCCTGAAATAGTCCGCGGCGGAAAAAAGGACCCCGCTGGCCAGACCTAACAATAATGCAGGCAGGCTAAGCGCAAGCATGACTCAGCTGCGCTTCTCGCTGCGTTCGCGCCCATTGACCCGCCATCCTGTAATCTCCATGTTGGGTGGCACAATACCCCCCCTTCCGTAACGCGCCTTAGCATAGTCGACGCCCCATGCCCGAATTTCTCCGTCAAATCCTAGAAGCGCTGAAGAGCCTCTGGACCTCCGGGCGCGAGCGCGTCGCTCAGGCCTCCGGGGCGGACATCCGTGACACGCTCAATCGCGCGATGCCGTGGCTGGTCGCGTTCGTTCTTTTCGTTTTCATCGTCTACTATCC
>CANJEU010000199.1 GCA_947473445.1 Fidelibacterota bacterium
AACTGTTCAAGGGCCTGCTCGACATGGACGAAAACGGTTACCTCGTGACCCAGGCGGACTCGACGCGTACCAATATCGCAGGCGTGTTCGCCGCCGGCGACGTTCAGGACCATGTGTATCGTCAGGCGGTGACTGCGGCGGGAACAGGATGCATGGCGGCCCTCGAGGCCGACCGCTTCCTCGCCGCCGGCGGTTAATTGCTACTATGCTAAGTGCTCGCGGCGACGTCGTCGCGGCATAAGTGGGCGACTGGACGCGCAAGATCGCGCAGAAAGGATCTCAAGTGCCACAACGTCAAAATAGCCGTCTCGACTGGGACAAGTTGCGTGTCTTTCACGCCGTTGCCGAGGCGGGCAGCTTCACGCACGCCAGCGAAACCCTGAATCTGTCCCAATCGGCGGTCAGCCGACAAATCAGCGCGCTCGAAGAATCGCTTGGGGTCAGCCTTTTCCACCGTCATGCGCGCGGATTGATCCTCACCGAGCAGGGCGACCTTCTCTACAAGACCGTGCACGACGTGTTCGCGAAATTGAACAGCGTCGAGAGTCTCCTGACCGAGACCAAAGAAAGCACCGAAGGCGTCCTGCGCGTGACAACGACAGTCGCATTCGGATCGGTGTGGCTCACCGGCCGGCTCAAGGAATTCATTAAGACCTACCCGGGAATCGAGGTGATGCTGCGCCTCGACGACCGCGAGCTCGACCTCGCGATGCGTGAAGCCGATGTTGCCATTCGATTCAACGAACCCACTCAGCCCGATCTCATCCAACGCCACATCGGCACGCTACGCGCCAATCTCTATGCCTCGGCGGACTATCTGAAGGAGCGCGGCGTACCGCACACCCTTGAGGACCTGCGCAACCATGATCTCGTGTTGTTCGGCGAAGGCGTTGCGCCGGTTCGTTCGATCAATTGGCTGCCGGAAATCATGCGCGAAAAGTCGCTCGACGCGCGCGCCGCGCTACGGGTGAATAACCTTTACGGCATCTACCGCGCCGTAAAGGCGGGAATCGGCATCGGCGCGCTGCCTGAATATTTCCTTCAGGAAGGCCGGGGCGTCGTGCAGGTGCTACCGGGCGTCGAGGGACCGGCGATCGAGACCTACTTTGTGTATCCGGAAGAACTTCGCCAATCGGCCAGGGTCGCGGTCTTTAGAGATTTTCTCGTCCGTGAAATTTCCCGCGCCAAATCGCAGTTGCGAGTTGTTGCCCATAATCATGACGATGGCACCCGTTCCGCTGGCTAGCGGAGCGGAGAAAACGTTATTTTTCCTAAACGGTTAGCCATGCGATTCGTGCATAGGGACAGGGCAAAAATGTATATAGTCCGACCGGGTGGTCGGGGATAGATTTTGTGCATCGCAGCAAACACTGCAGATCGGCGGTAACCGGTCCTCCCCCGGAAGCCGCCAATGGTCGAAAGACCCGTCCTCGGACGTAAAATGCATCGCCCCAGTGGGTCCTCCCCCCGCTGGGGCGAAACTCTTTTAGGGGCCCCGTTAAGCAACGCCGGCCCTGAGCCTCCAAATTCCCTCGCCAGATAGACAAACGGCCGCCAAGCATGCCCTGGCGGCCGTCGAGAACAGGATCGGTTCCACGGGCCGAATATGGCCTTGGGGAGCAGCTAATGCCCTTAGGTCAGCGAAGCGCAGAACTCTTGAATGCGCGTGCACGCCTTCTTCAGGGCCTCGGGCGAGGTGGCGTAGGAGATGCGGAAATAGGGCGAGAGCCCGAACGCCGCACCCTGGACGGCTGCCACCAACGCCTCTTCGAGCAGAGCTTCGACGAAATCGGTATCGGTCGCCAGTTTGCGGCCCTTCGGCGTCGTCTTGCCGATCACGCCGGCGCAGGACGGATAGACATAGAAAGCCCCTTCCGGCGTCTGGCAGGTGATGCCCTTGGCTTCGTTGAGCATCTTTACGACCATGTCGCGGCGCTGCTTGAAGGCTTCATTGCGCGGCACGAGAAAATCCATCGGCCCGTTGAGCGCGGCAACAGTGGCGGCCTGGGTGATCGACGTCGGATGGCTCGCGCTTTGCGACTGGATCATGTTCATGGCCTTGATCAGCTCGACCGGGCCACAGGCATACCCCATGCGCCAGCCGGTCATGGCATAGGCCTTCGAGACCCCGTTCAGCGTCAGGGTGCGGTCCATCAGCTTAGGCTCGACTTCGCACAGCGTGAAAAATTTGAAGCCGTCGTACGTCAGGTGCTCATAGATGTCGTCGGTCATGATCCAGACGTGCGGATGCTTGAGCAGCACGTCGGCCAGCGCGCGCAGTTCCTCGCGCGTATAGGCCGCGCCCGTGGGATTATTGGGCGAGTTCAGTACCAGCCACTTGGTCTTGGGGGTGATCGCGCCTTCCAGCGCTTCGGGAGACAACTTGAAGCGCATGTTTTCGCCGCAGGTCACATACACCGGCGTACCGCCGAACAGCATGACGATGTCGGGGTAACTCACCCAGTAAGGCGCCGGAACGATGACTTCGTCGCCCTGTTGCACAGTGGCCAGGAACGCGTTGAAAATCACCTGCTTGCCGCCGACACCGACCGTGACTTGCTCGGGCTTATAGTCGAGGCCGTTCTCGCGCTTGAACTTGGCAACAATGGCTTTGCGCAACGCGGGCGTGCCTTGCGGCGGGGTATACTTCGTTTCCCCCCGGTCGATCGCCGCCTTGCCTTCTTCCTTAATGTGATCGGGCGTATCGAAGTCCGGCTCGCCCGCGCCCAGACCGATAACGTCCAAACCTTGCGCTTTGAGTTCCGCCGCCTTGGTGGTCACCGCAATGGTCGGCGACGGCTTGATGGCGGACAGGCGATTGGCAAGAAGGGACACGGGGGCTGCTCCTGACTGGGTCAAAACCACGAAAAGAGCGCGGACAATACTGCCGGCCCGGCCCACCTGCAACCGCCCGCGAAGGCCTTCATGGGCCTGTTTTGGAGATCAGCCGCCGTAGAACGTTCGCCGGCCGAACAACATGGTCAGGTTGATGCGCCGGTTCAGATAACCTTCCTTAAATGCGAGGACATCGGTCTCGTGGAAGAGGTCGGAATCGAAAATTACCGCGCGGTTGGCGCGGTAGGACACCACCACCGGCTTCGCGTCGACTCGCGCAAGGAAGTCCCGTACCCGCGGGTCATTGCCGTTGTAATCGGCGGCGTCCCAGTCGGCCGGTGCATTCGCATTATAGATAACGATGCCACCCCGGTCCGGGTTGAGATTGGCCTCGTCGGGGGTAATCCAGAAGTTCACGTTCACCGCGGCCTGATCGGCGTGCATGTTGATGCCGGTCAGACGGCTGTCGTACTTGAAGCCCCATAGCAGCCGCAGGCCATGGTCGCCGATGACCGTCGGGAAGGTCGCGCGCAGTTCTTCGGCGATCTGGGCAAGAAGCGGCGCAGCAAACCCCACCTCGGGCATCGCACCGAGATAGCCGTTCTCGTAGGGACGCTGCCACATGGTCGAGCCCCAGCAGAATTCGCGTAACGCAGCTAGACCTTCGGGCGTCAGCAAGTTGTCGATCACCACGACCTGCGGCGTGGTTTCCGCCCAAGTTTTGGCCACGATCTCGGCATTGGCGGGATTGACCGCCGGCCCCGGGATGCGCGCGCCGCCATGTATATAAAGCTTGCCGGGTGGGACGGTGATGCCGCGCTCGGCCAGATAGGCTGCCTGTTCGGCGTCATGCCGCGCCTTGGCTTCGGTGGCCGGCGGTGGCGGGCCCCGGTGTTCTCCGCTTTGCCTCAGTGCGGTCAGCCCCTCCTCGATACGGTTCATCTCGAGCAGGATGCGGCCGCGCGTATCAAGCGCTTCGGAAAAATCCGGATTGAGCGCGAGCGCCTTGTCGGTGCTTTCAAGGCCTTCTTCAAATCGGCCCAGCGTGTAAAGCGTCGTCGCGCGTTTGCCCCATACGGCAACGGCGCCCGGATTGATCGCGAGCACTTTATCGAAGGCGCTTAGAGCGTCCTCATACCGCTTAAGGCCGACCAGGGCGTCGCCGGCGACATTCCAATCGGCGGCGTTGCGCGGCGTGCCGACCGCCAAGGCCTTTTCGAAGCTGGCGCGGCCTTCCTCAAAGCGCTGCATGCTGCAGAAGCTCCGCCCGCGGTTACTCCAGCTCGCCATGTTTTGCGGCTGAAGCGCGAGCGCGCGGTCAAAGCTTGCCACAGCATCATCGAAAAGGCGCATGTCATGCAGCGTCGTGCCGCGATTATTCCAGGTCTCGGCCATTCCGGGAGCGTGCGAAAGCGCGTGATCGAACATCGCAAGCGCTTCCTGGTTTCGCTTAAGTTCAGATAGCGCCAGTCCCCGGTTAGAGAGCGCCGGTGGGTAGTGAGGCGCGAGGGCCAAGGCGCGATCACACGACTCAAGCGCTTCGGCGGGGCGTTGCAGGTTGATAAGGGCGCCGGCCCTATTGACCCAGCCGTCGGGCATCGGCGTGATGGCAAGAGCGCGATCGAAACTTTCGATCGCCGCCTCGAAGCGGCCCATCTCACTCAAGACGACGCCGCGATTGTACCAGGCGGTGCGCTCGCCGGGCGCGAGCTCCGCGCCCTTGTCCATGCTGGCGATTGCTTCTTCAGAGCGTCCCAAATTGTGCAAAATCACGCCGCGCAGGGTGTAAGGCTCGGCAAGGTCAGGCTTTAGGGCGATGGCCCCTTCGACCGCCGTCAACGCATCGGCAAATTTCTGCTGCTGATAGAGCGTGACAGCGAGCAGGCGGCGCGAGGCGAAGTCAGCCCGATCAGCGGCAGCTGCGCCGCGCAGGAGCGATTCGGCATCGGCAGGGCGCCCCTGCCGGAGGAGCGCGACGGCTTGATCGAGCGGAAGTTGCGAACTCATTCGGATATTCCCATTTTTTGGCAGACTAGCCGGGGGAAACGGCTGCGAAAAGGTGGCAAGCGGGCGCCAGCGTCCCTATGTATGATG
>CANJEU010000200.1 GCA_947473445.1 Fidelibacterota bacterium
GAGGCGCGCCGGCACCGTCGCGGGCGCATCGCCGGGCAGGCCTTGCATGCGCGCGAGGGCGGGCCCCAGAAATAAGACCGCGCAGATCATGGCCGAGACGGGATTGCCCGGAAGGCCGAGCACAGGCAGCCGCTGATTTTTGCCGATGCGGCCGAACAACAGCGGCTTGCCGGGACGCATGGCGATTTTGTGGAAGGCGAGACGGAAGTCGTCGCTCTGCAGCGCTTTGCGCATCAGGTCGTGATCGCCGACGGACACGCCGCCCGAGGTGACGAGCATGTCGAGCGGTTCAGCCCTCTTGCTTTCAAGATTGGCGATGGCCGCCCGCAAGGCTTCGAGTTCATCCTTCGCGACACCGAGATGGATGGCTTCGCCGCCGCAGGATTCAATGAAGGCGCAAATGCCGGGGCCGTTCGCCGAGACGATCTGACCTTCGGTGGGCGTTTCGCCGGGCATGACGATTTCATCACCGGTGGAGAGCACGCCGATGCGTGGCCGCCGCGCGACGGGCACGAGGGGAATATTCATGGCGGCGAGGAAGCCGATGTCGCGCGCGGACAGCATGCGCGGCGCGGTGAGGCCGGTGTCGCCGGATTTGAAGTCCTGCCCCATGGGGCGGATGTGGCGCGCGGGTTCGGGCATTTCCACGATGACGACGGTGTTCGCGTTGGTGCCGTGGGCTTTGGTGTTTTCCTGCATGACGACGGTGTTGGCGCCCGCGGGAATATGCGCGCCGGTGAAGATGCGCACGGCCTGGCCGATGCCGAGCGTGCCTTTCCACGGGTGACCCGCGCCGGACTCACCGACGACTTCGAGGGTGAGGGGAACGCTGGGCACGTCTTCACAGCGGATGGCGTAGCCGTCCATGGCCGAGACGTCGGCGGGCGGGTGCGAAACGCGCGCGATGATGTTTTCCGCGAGCACGCGGGTGCGCGCTTTGGACAGCGGCACGTGTTCGATGTCGAGCCGGGTGAGGGAGTCGACGATCATGGCGCGGGCTTTGGCGACGGGGAGGAGGGCGGGCATTAGAGCGGGCACCGCAATTGTGGCCACCCACACCCCTGCCCCTCCCCACAAGGGGGAGGGGTTAGGGTGGTGCGTGTTGAGTGAACCGCGAGCGCAACAGTAATGGTGTCATCCTGGGCGCATGCCCAGGATCCAGGGTTTCGAGGCGGGATGTATGCAAGGTGTTCGGCGGCCGCGGCATAGCGCTGCGCGTGCAACCCTGGACCCTGGGCATTCGCCCAGGGTGACGCAGGGGAGTGTGGGGTGCGCGGGGCGTGCAACAAACTCATTCCTGCTCGAAGGTGCCTGACTTTCCGCCGGATTTTTTCACCACGCGGATATCGGTGATGTGCATGCCGCGGTCGACGGATTTGCACATATCGTAAACAGTGAGGGCGGCGGCGGAGACGGCGGTGAGGGCTTCCATTTCGACGCCGGTTTGGCCGACGAGTTTGCAGGTGGCGGTGATGTGCACGGCGCTTTTTTTCTCGTCGGTTTCGAGTTCGACTTTGACGGAGGTGAGCATGAGCGGGTGGCAGAGCGGGATGAGATCGGACGTGCGCTTGGCGGCCTGGATGCCGGCGAGCTGCGCGATGGCGAGCACGTCGCCTTTTTTATGGGTGCGCTTGTCGATCATCTTGAGGGTGTCGAGTTCCATCATCACGGTGCCTTTGGCGATGGCTTCGCGCGCGGTGGACTTTTTGTCGGACACGTCGACCATGACGGCGTTGCCGTCCTTGTCGATGTGGGTGAGTTTTTTGCGGGAGAAGATCATGGGCAACTCCGACGGCGTTTGGGACCCTGGATCCTGGGCTTCGCCCAGGATGACCAGAAAACAGAAAAACTAGGCATGGGCGGGGTCGGACAGGATGTGGCGGGTGGCGGCTTCGACGTCGGGTTCGCGCATGAGGGATTCGCCGATGAGGAAGCGGCGGGCGCCGGCGGCGGACATGCGGGCGAGGTCCGCCGGGGTTTTGAGGCCGCTTTCGGCGATGAGGACGCGGTCCTTCGGCAGCAACTTCGCGAGGCGTTCGGTGGTGCCGAGGTCGATCTGCAGGGTTTTGAGGTTGCGGTTGTTGACGCCGATGAGGGGGGATTTGAGTTTGAGGGCGCGGGCGAGTTCTTCTTCGTCGTGGACTTCGACGAGAACGTCCAACCCGATCTCCAACGCATAGGCTTCCATCTCGCGCGCTTGCGTGTCGGTCAGGCAGGCCAGGATGAGGAGGATACAGTCCGCCCCCAGCACACGCGCTTCGGCGACTTGCCAGATCTCGAGCATGAAATCCTTCCGCAACACCGGGAGGCCTGAGGCGTCGCGGGCGGCTTGCAGATATTCGTCGCGGCCTTGGAAGTGGTGTTCCTCGGTCAGCACACTCAAGCACGCGGCGCCGGCGCGGGCGTAGGCGGTGGCGAGTTCGATGGGATCGAAGTCCGCGCGGATGAGGCCGGCACTGGGGGAGGCTTTTTTGATTTCGGCGATGAGGGCGTATTCGCCGTTTTCGACTTTGGTATCGAGCGCCTGGGCGAAGCCGCGGGCGGGCGCTGCGGAGCTCAAGGTGTTTTCAAGCTGGGCGAGCGTCATGCGCTGTTTGCGCTTGGCGACGGCCTCGCGCTTCACCGCGTTGATCTTCTGAAGCACGTCACTCATTTGTTACAGCCACCAATGTATCGAGCGCCTTTTTGGCGCGGCCGCTCATGATGCCGTCTAATGCCATGGCGACGCCATCCTTCAAATCGGTAACCTTGCCGGCGATAAGCAGGGCTGCGCCCGCGTTAAGGGTGACGATATCGCGGTAGGCGCCGCCGCGGCCGAACAGGAGCGTGCGCAGCGCCGCGGCGTTGTGGGCAACGTCGCCGCCTTTGAGCTCGCCCGGGCTCGCGCGCTTGATCCCGGCGTCCTCCGGCGTGAGTTCGAAGGTGTTCACCGCGCCATCTTTCAGTTCGGCAATATAAGTGACGCCGGTGGTGGTGATTTCATCGAGGCCGTCGGACCCGTGTACGACCCAGGCGCGCTGGGACCCGAGACGACCAAGGGTTTGGGCCAGCGGTTCGACCCATTTGCGTGCAAAGACGCCCATGAGCTGGCGCGTGGCGTGGGCGGGATTGGAGAGGGGGCCGATGAGATTGAAGATGGTGCGCTGGGCGAGTTCGGCCCGCACGGGCGCCACATGTTTCATGGCGGTGTGATGCTTCTGGGCGAAGAGGAAGCCGATGTTTGCTTCGCGCAACGCCTTCGCGACGACGTCGGGCGAAGCGTCCAAGTTCACGCCAAGCTCCGCCAATACATCGGCGGTGCCGGATTTGGAGCTGACGGCGCGGTTGCCGTGTTTGGCAACGGCAACACCACAGGCCGCGACGACGAGCGCGACGGCGGTGGAGATATTATAGGTGCCGGCGCCATCGCCGCCCGTGCCGCAGGTGTCGATGGCGCCTTCGGGCGCTTCGACCTTCAGGACTTTGGCGCGCAAGATGCGGGCGGCGCCGGTGAGTTCCTCGACCGTTTCGCCGCGCACGCGCAGGGCCATGACGAAGGCGCCCATTTGGGCGGGCGTGGCGTGGCCGGACATGATGACATCGAAAGCGGCTTCGGCTTCGCTTTCCGAGAGCGACGCGCCTTCGGAGACTTTCGCGAGGAAAGGCTTGAGATCAGCTTCGCTCACGAGGCCGCCTTCACCACGCCAACCTTAAAGGCGGGTTCGGGCTTCGCATTAAAGCCGGTGGAGACGAGGAAGTTGCGCAAGATCCGATGACCCCATTCCGAGGCGATGCTTTCGGGATGGAATTGAACGGAGGTGATGGGAAGGGTTTTGTGGGCGAGGGCCATGATGAGGCCATCGTCACTCTCGGCCGTGACTTCAAGACAGGCCGGCAAGGTGGCGCGTTCGACAATGAGCGAGTGATAGCGCGTGGCGGAGAAGGCGCGCGGGATGCCGGCGAACATGGGATGGCCGGTGTGGGTGATGCGGCTGACCTTGCCATGCATGGGCGCGGGCGCGCGCACAACCTTGCCGCCAAAAGATTGACCGATGGACTGGAGGCCGAGGCACACGCCGAACAGCGGCACGTTAGCCGCGGCGGCCGCCGCGGTGATAAGCGGGACGCAGATGCCGGCGCGATCGGGATCGCAGGGGCCGGGCGAGAGCACGATGCCGGCGGGTTTGAGGGCGAGCACTTCTTCCACGGTTTGCGCATCGTTGCGGATAACGGTGAGATCGGCCCCAAGCTCGGCCAGGAAGTGCCAGAGATTGTAGGTGAAGGAATCGTAGTTATCGATGAGGACAAATCCGCCTTCCGCCTTCGCCAAGGCTTCGGCGGACAAGTCGCCCTGCTTTGCGGAGCTTGGCAGAACTGATGAGGTATCGACGGGCGCTGATCCAACCATGGGCGTCACTTACATATATAAAGCATCGGAGGTGCCCCTCCGGTGGTGGAGACCGGGCGCGAGGGCGGGGCGCCGCGGGAGAGGGCCTCGCGCAAATGCGCAGGGCCGACACGCGGCAGGGCACGGGAGCTTTCCGCGTGCGAACGCCGAATTCCCGGTGCGAGCCAGGGTGTTAGCATGAACGGGGGCGGGGGACAAAGGGAAGGCGCAGCGCGTTACCCACAGCGCAAATTTGGCGACAGTGGCGACAGGCGACACTTTCCGATTTTGCCAGTAGGCCCAATGGGTTGAGCCAAAAACGCGCGTGGCGACAGTTGGCGACACTTGGCGACAGTTGGTTAACAGCGGCAATTTTTGCGACATCTGCGACATGCGACATGTGGCGAATTCGCCAGTGCGCTCAAAGGGTCGACCAGAAGAACGCGTTTTGCGACATGCTGCGACATCTTGCGACATGTGATTCAGGCGTCGGCCGCTGTCGTAGGTGACGTGCCGCGCGCCCACGCTGAAGGGGGAGGTATGAGAAGGGCGCTTCACC
>CANJEU010000201.1 GCA_947473445.1 Fidelibacterota bacterium
CCGATAGGGGGATGGGCGCTGCGACTTGGTAAGCATCAATGAAGGTTGCGCCGGCGAGGTGGGGCTTCACGCTCGGTTCAGGCGCAACAGCTCGAACGATAAATTCGGAACCCGGCACCTGGGTTGGCGACCTAACGCGGCGCCACAGCCGTCACCTCGATCTCAATCAGGAAATCCGGCAGCGCCAGCGCTTGCACGCCGATCCAGGTATTCGGCGCCGGCATCGCGTCCGCGTAAAATTCCATCATCTCCTTCGTGACGGGCTCGAGCTTCGACGGATCGTGGTTCACGACATAGGTGCGCACCCGCAGGATGTCCGCGGGGCCGGCGCCAACTTCCGCGAGGATGGTTTTGATATTCGCCAGCGCGCAGCGCGCCTGCGTGGCGATGTCGCTTCCCACCACCTTCAAATCCTTGTCCCATGCCACCTGGCCGGCGAGATGGATGACTTCACCTTGCGGCTGGCGGCTGGCGTGGGAAAAGCCAAACGGCGTCGGATCGTAAAGGGTCTTCGGATTGATGCGTTCGACGGCCATGACATTCCCCTCGGGTCTGTTGAAGGCGCCAGGATAATCGGCTTACGCTTTCCGCGCGACCATCAACCGGTAACGCATGCCGCCAGTGCGATACAGCGCCTCGAGATAAAAGCCCCCCAAAAACGCGCCGATCACATCCCGCGCGCCGCGCCTCGGCGCCAGCATCCGCGCAAGGCCGAACACCGCGATCAGTACGCGCAGCCAGGCGAGGGGGCGCGGGCGCAGGCGCGGCGTCAAATCGTCCTCATGCGTAACCGTCAGTCCCGCCCCGGTCATCGCCGCCTGAAGCGCGGCCGCATCGGCCAGCACGGGGCATTGCCAACCGGCTTTGAACCCTGCGAGCAGGCGAAAGTTAGCGGCGGACTCCGGCATGTCGTCGACGATCAGCAGCAACCCATCCGGGGCCAAACCGCGCGCGAAATTCTTCACGGCGCCGATGGGATCCGAACTATGGGCCAGCGATTCAATCGCGATCACCGCATCGCGCGCCTCCGCGATCGGTTCATGATAACTGCGCACATGAAAGCGGCAGGCCGCGCTCACCCCCCGGCGTGCCGCTTCCGCCGCCGCGCGGCGCTGTTGCGCGGGGCTCAGCGTTACCCCATCGAAAGTTCCGCCAACCTTTTCGTGCCAGCGGAAAATCGTCCCGCCCAAACCACAGCCCGCATCGAACACATGGGGCTGAGCGGCAAGGCCCGCCGCCTGCGCGGCCGTCAGCACAAGGTGGTCGAGTTGTTCCGGACCCGGAACGCCCGCACCGTCTTTAGCGTCCGCGGCCAAAAAGCGATGCGTCGCGCTCGACCCTGAACCGCCGCCGCGCCCGATCCGGCGCGCAAAATCCAGGAAGCGCGAAAGGCTATCGTAATAGCCCGCGATCGTTACTGACGTGTCAGAGGATGGCCGCGCTATCATTTCTCCTCCGCTTCACGCTGCTTGCCACACACTCTATATTGCACACGCGATTTATTGCGAATTTTCCTTCGTCACGCCGCCCTTTTGCTCTTAGGCAAACCCTCCCTGGGTGACGCCCTATTGGCTGGGTCGAACGGATGGTGAAAGCAGGCTAAGGTCTGCGAACGCCACCGTCGTATGAGGCCGCAATGAGATCGGACGTCGCATCGGAGCCGTTTTCTCCCCACCCCTCGCGGGCGCGCGCGTTTCTCGCCCAGTGGCCTTCCTTCACGCCGAGCCCTTTAAGAACCATAGAGGTCGATGGCCTCGGCCCAGTCCTTCTCAAGGACGAAAGCGCGCGCCTGGAATTGGGCTCATTCAAAGCGCTCGGCGGGACCTATGCGGTCTATCGCCTGCTCGAAGATCGGTGGACCGAAACATACGGCGTGTCGCTTCCCGCCGATGTCCGAGACGAACAGCTTTGCGATTTCGCGCGCACGCTCACCTTCATCTGCGCCAGCGCGGGCAATCACGGCATGGCCGTTGCCGCCGGGGCGCGTCACGTCGGCGCGCATGCGCGCATCCATTTGTCCGCGACGGTGTCGCAGCGCTTCGCCGACCGCTTGATGGGGCAAGACGCGCAAGTCGTGCGCTCGGGCGCCTCCTATGAAGAAAGCGTCGCGGCGGCAAGCCGCGATGCGAAGGATTCAAACGGCATCCTTCTCGCCGATGCCGCCTGGCCCGGGTATCACCGCCCGCCCGCGCTGGTGATGGAAGGCTACACCGTGATGGCCGAAGAACTGCGCGAGAGCTTCGCCGCGCAAGGCGCGTGGCCAAGCCACGTTTTCCTGCAGGCCGGCGTCGGCGGGCTGGCAGGGGCGATCACGCATATGGTCCGCACCACGTGGTCCGTGCAGCCGCACATTGTCATCGTCGAACCCGATGCGGCGCCCTGCCTCAAGGAAAGCGCCCGCGCTGGAAAACCTGTCACCGTGCAAGGCCCCGTCTCGAATATGGGGCGGCTCGATTGCAAGGAACCCTCGCTGCTCGCCTTCGACATCCTGCGCGCGGCCGATGTCGACTATCAGCTTGTCAGTGATGCCCAGGCGTCGGCCGCGTGCGATGACCTCGCGCAGACTTACGGAATCGCAACCACGCCGTCCGGGGCCGCCGGCTTTGCCGGCCTGCGCGCGTCCGCCCCGCCGCCCGGCGCGAAGCCGCTCGTCATCGTTACCGAAGGGGCCGGCTAGAGTTATGCTTGAAGGGCGTCCCTATTTTAGGTACAATGGCCGCCCTTGGAGGTTGGAGACGCCGATGAAATGGTTAACAAGTGTCGCCAACTGTCGCCAAGTGTCGCCAACCGCGGATTCAGGGTTAAGTCATTGCCATAAAATGTGAATTCGGAAAGTGTCGCCTGTCGCAACTGTCGCCGGACTGTGTAGCCAAGGCCGGGCGGGGCCCCCTCCCGAGCCCACACATTATTATTCTGCGCCCGCCGTCAGCCCTTGTCGGGGCGACCCGACCGGTCATACTGGAAATCTAATAAGGGAGCGCGCGCGGCCGGCTGGTCGTAAGGTCGCCTTCCCTATGCCTTGCCGGATGAATGACTTATGCGCCGTACCCTGAACTTCGCCCTTGCCCTGCTCCTGAGCGCCGCGCCGGCCGCTCTTGCCGCCGAAATGCGCAACGTCATCCCCGCCGAGCGCGAGGCCTATCACACCGTTCCGATGCCGCCGGGCTTCCGCGTCGAACATACCGAGCTTGAAGGTCCCGTGTTCGCCGATTCGCGCGGCATGACGCTCTACACCTGGCCGCACGATACGCTGCGCAACGGCGTCACGGGGGATTCGAAAAAGCAGTCCGATTGCACCGATGAGAAGACGACGCACACCGCCGGCCTTATGAGCCCCTATCCCGCCGGTCTCGAATTGCCAGATCTCGACAAACGCGTCGCCTGCACGACGGAGTGGCCGCCGGCTTATGCATCTGACGATGCCAAACCGGTGGGTGATTTCACCCTCATCACCCGCAAAGATGGCCGCAAGCAGTGGGCCTATGACGAAAGCGCGCTCTACACATCCCGCCTCGATAAGGTGCCGGGCGATGTGCTCGGCGGAACGACCCGCGAAAGCGGCGGGGGTAACGATGGTCCGGCGACGCGCCGTCCGGCGCAGGCGCCTTCGGCGATCCCGGCCGGCTTTGCCATGCTCACAACGACCAGCGGGCGTCAGCTGCTCACCGACAAAAATTTCTCGGTCTACATGTCCGATCGTGATGGACCCAACACGTCCAACTGCGACGAACAATGCGCAAGAACCTGGGTCCCGATGCTCGCGCCCGCATCGGCGCAGCCGCGCGGGGAATGGTCGGTGTTCGAACGCGCGCCCGGTGTGTATCAGTGGGCGTTCCGCAAGCGTCCGCTCTATAGCTATTCGCTCGACTACGACATCCGCAGCCTCAAGGGCAGCGACGAAGCCGGCTGGCATAACGTCTACCTCCAGAAGACGCCCGCGCCGCCGAAGCATTTCACGACGCAGGAGGCCCTCGCCGGCATCGTGCTCGCCGATGAGAACGGCAAGACCATCTACACCTATAACTGCGGCGATGATTCCAAGGACCAGCTCGCGTGCGACCATCCCGGCGCGCCGCAACAATATCGCCTGGCGATTTGCGGCGGCGGCGATGCCGCGCGGTGCCTCAAGACCTGGCCCTACGTCACCGCGGCCACCGACGCAAAATCCGACAGCCGCAGCTGGAGCATCATCACCATCGATCCGATGACGGGTCTGCTCGCGGCCGCTGACGCGCCCGGGGCGTTGCGCGTTTGGGCCTATCGCGACAGGCCGGTTTACACCTATGCCCGTGACCTCAAGGCCGGCGACACCTTCGGTGTCGCGCGCGGCGAGCATCGCGGCCGCCGTAACGGTTTCACCGCCTTCTGGGTGCGTGACGACTACTTCGGCAATACCTACTAATCGCGCCCGCCTGGGAGAATGAAGATGGATCTCACACTGAAATCACTCTGTGGCGCTGCGGCCCTCTTTGCAGGATTAAGCGCATCGACCGCATTCGCCGACGATGCGAACCCGGTGCGCAACCGCACCATTTCGTATGCGACGGTAACGATGCACTGGTCGGTCTATCAAACAGCCGATGCGAAAGCCGAGTGTCCAAACGGTTTGAACGACTACGGCCCGCGCGAAGTGTTCAAATCCTACTTCGGCGATGGCAAGGGTAAGTCGGTGGTCGAGAGCCAGCTCACCCGTGAAGGCTTCAAGTACTTCCCCTTGGATACGAACGACGGCCTTCCCTACAACCATGCGGGCGGGAAGATCTCCAACGGCATCAATCTCGACGGTAAGGTCAAAGACGGCGACTTCACCAATCAGGAAGGTGAGAAGGGCGTCGACAACAATCTCTTCCGCGTCATCGGCTGCGCGCGCATCTACCGCGGGCCGGACGGGGCGATCTTCTTCTTCGCCACCAAACAGGTGCG
>CANJEU010000202.1 GCA_947473445.1 Fidelibacterota bacterium
GAGAGAGAGAGAGAGAGAGAGAGAGAGAGAGAGAGAGAGAGAGAGGCTAGGGCGACGAAGAGCCGGCCATCCATCTGCCATCACTCTCGCGAGAATACCTTTTAAGATAGATACAAGATTGCACGTTTGTCTGCGCTTTCAGCCAATGCGGTCAAAATACACCGGCAGCAATCTGACTATTCGCCATCAAGGTCAGGGCATCGTAGGGTAATTGGGAAATGAGGGTTATTGAGTAAGGGCACTGCCCAGCGATCCTGTAACGGCTGCCGCACGACTGGCGCGGCGAACTGGAATGATGAACTTAGTCCGAATCATATTACCGGTATTTCAGCAGGTTTTAGCAGCTCGGGCGTCGGGAATGACGGGACCCACTACTTCACATGCATACCATGCCGCACTGCTGCAATGACGCGTACTCTCATACCGTCTAGCGGCCATGCAAAAAGTAATATTGCAGCAAAAGGCCTGAGTGCAATGGCGTGCCATAGGGGATTCGAACTTTAGCCGGCAGCTGCCTTTCTGGTCGCTCCATTTATCCTACCAGCCGACATACCGCCGAAAGCGCCTAGCGGAACCGCACGCCGTTCTTCATCACCATTTTGATCTTCCGCACGGCCGTGATGTCGGCGGTGGGATCGCCTTCGACGGCGATGAGGTCGGCGAGCAGGCCGGGGCGTACGGCGCCCAAGGTTGCGTCGAGTTTGAACCAGCGGGCATTGCCGGACGTCGCGGCCATCAGCACGTCGGCCCGGCTCATGCCCGCTTCGACCATCAGTTCCATTTCGCGGGCGTTGTGGCCGTGCGTGAACACACCGACATCGCCGCCCATGCACATCGGCACTTTGGCCTTCAGCGCCATTTGGAAACTCTTGCGGGCCGAGGCCACCACGGGCGGTGCGGGTTCGCTGCCGTTCCAGCCGCGGTAACGGGCGATGGCGTCCGGCGCCGCGAGGGTCGGACAGAACGCGACCTTCTTCTCGGCCATGGCGGCGAAGACTTCGGGCGTGCCGCCCGAGCCGTGTTCGATGGTATCGGCGCCGGCGGCGACTGCGCGGCGCATGCCTTCGGGCGTTCCGGCATGCACGGCGACGAGACGGCCGGCATCGTGCGCGGCGGCCACCGCGGCTTTGATCTCCTCGAAGCTCATGGTGGGGCGGCTGTCTTCCCCCGGGCCCCAACGATAGTCGGCATAGAGTTTCACCCAATCGGCGCCCGCGCCGATCTGCCGGCGCGCCGCCGCGACCACGCCGTCGGGGCCCGAGGCTTCTTCCGCGCCTTGCGGCACCACGACGCCGGGCTCGAAGCCTTTGGGTCCGTAACTGCCGAGCGCCACGATGGCGAGGGTCGCGACGCTCAAGCGCGGCCCCGGCACGATGCCCTGGTTGATGGCGGCCTTGAGGCCAACGTCGGCGTAACCCGCGCCCTCGGTGCCGAGATCGCGCAGGCTGGTAAAGCCGGCCGCCAAAGTGGTTTCAGCCTGGGCCACCGCACGGGCCGTTCTGAGGGCGAGCGACTCATGCAGGACCTGATCGTCCCAGCTGGTTTCATTGTAGGGATGCAGGAAAAGATGCCCGTGGCCTTCAATCATGCCCGGCATCAGGGTGGTGCCGGGAAGATCGATGACCTGCGCATTTGCCGGCGCGGTGACGTTCGCGCCCACGGCCACGATCTTGTCGCCCTCGACGAGCACTTTCCAACCCTCGTGGGTTTTTCCGTCCACGGCATCGAACACCCGCGTGGGCGTGAGAAGGAAAACAGATTTGGCCGGCTCGGCCGCGAGCGCCGCAATGGACACCCCCGGCGCCGCGCCCGACAGCAACAGCGTCAGCGATAGCATGACCCGTTTCGCGAACATTTTATTTCCCCCGTGGTCGCCGCGCCTCAGCCCGGCTGATAGCGTCTTTCGATGTTGCCTTTAAGTTCATCCGGATAGAAGTAGATTTGCCGCAAGCGGCCTTGCGTATAGGGGTCGATCTGATCCTTGAAGTGTTTTGATGCGGGATCGCCGCTCTGGCCGCCGGCCATGACGGCCATGGCCTTGACGCGGTCCTCAAAGGACACGATGGCGACGAAGCTGTTGCCGGAGGTGCCATAGTAGCGCTTCGTGCCCGGCCAGGTTTTCGCCCCGAACGACGCGAGGCTGCCCCATTGCGCCGAGGTAAACGGGACGGGCGATGAATCCTTGGCGTCCTCGAAATGCGGTTTGATGGCGCCGTCGAGGCGCTGGAAGCGATTGATATTACCCCACGCCACGCGCCAATCGCCAAAGTCCCGTTTGAGTCTTTCAACCGCCGCCGTCAGCGCCGCGAGTTTATCGGCCGGTGCGACGCGCGCGGCGATATAGGCGGGCACGTTCATGCGTTCGGCCTGGGCAAAGCTTCCCACCTCGGCCCACAGATGATCGCCCCAGAACACTGCAAGACTTGTCGCTTGCGAGTCCGCGCTCCAGCGGTAATCCCAGGCGCGCAGGAGCGCGATAGGTTCGGCCAAGGCGGCGCGCCGCGCATCCGTCATGGGGAGCGCTTCCCAGGCTTTCACCACGTCCGGCAGCAGGTTCGCAAAGGCGGGCAGATACGAATCGTAGGCCGCGTCGCGCAGGGCTTCCGCGGTCCAGCCGCTTTTGTCCTTCAACAACAGATCGGCATGCACGCCGCGCGCATTACCGCCGGTCTGATCCATATAGCGCGGATAGTTTTCCGCCTTTGGACTGTCAGGCCCCGCCGCTTCCCACGGCCAGTCGTTGGTATTGTGCACCCAGCCCGTGGGCGGTTCGATGACATTGGGCAGGGTGGAGATGTCGTGCAGGCCTTTCCAGTCGGTGGCGGGATCGCTGCCGTCCACCGCTTGCGTATAGTCGAACCGGTTGTCGCGCAGCGGCATGAACTGGGGCATGAGGAACGCGATGCGCCCATCGGCATCGGCGAAGACGGTATTGTTGGAGGAGTTCGCGCGCCGCTCGGCGATGGCCATAAATTCCTTGAGGCCGCTCGTCTTGGTGCGCAGCCAGCTTTGTTCGAGCGCCGGCAGCGGCGACCACATCAGCGCCACGGCGACCCAGCGGCCGTTCTTCTGGGCGACGATGGGGCCGTGGTGCGTGCGGTAGGTGGTGAAGCTGCGCTCACCGAACGTGCCGTCGCTTTTGCGATAGCGCAAATTGACGGCGGCCGCGGTGACGGGGCGGGTTTCAGCGCCGTAGCGATAGGCGTAGCCGCGGCCCTGTTTGATCACGCGCTCGGCGAATTCGTCGACATTGTCGACGGTTGAGCTTGTATGCATCCAGCCGGCGCGCGCGTTGAAGCCCTGGTAGACAAAGAACTGGCCCCAAGTGGAGGCGCCGTAGACGTTCAGGCCCTCGGCGCTTGTCACTTGCGCCTCCGAGCGGAAATAGAAGCTGGTGTGGGGATTGATCAGAAGCAGCGCGCGTCCGTTCGCCGTCAGTTTCGGCGCAATCGCGATGCCGTTCGATCCGGCAGGCTCGCGCGGCACCGCGCCGCGTTCTTCCGGCGTTGGGGGCGTCGGCGTTCCATAAAAAGTTTTGAGGGCGCTGAGTGAAATGCGTTCGATGTCGCCGCCGATGCTGCCCTCGGTGAAGCTGAGCGCCATCCAGGGTTCGAACCGTGTGAGCACCTTGGGTTTCACGTCGGGGTGGGTGGCGAGGTAGAAGTTGAGGCCGTCGGCCCAAGCGTTCATCAACGTCTTCAACCAGGCGGGACTGGTGTCATACGTAGACTTCA
Source organism: Fidelibacterota bacterium (assembly GCA_947473445.1). Lineage (GTDB taxonomy): Bacteria > Pseudomonadota > Alphaproteobacteria > Rhodospirillales > Rhodospirillaceae > SHVO01. The sequence goes on from CANJEU010000202.1 coordinate 3,735, forward strand.
GGACCTGCGGATCGACATAAAGCCGCTGGCGCAGATCGGCCCAGAGCGCGTCCTCGCCTTCGGCTTCCGCGGTGCGCCCCAGCGCGGTGAGATAATTTGCCTCGATGCGGGGGAAGTCGTCCTCGGCCTGCGCATACATCATGCCAAAGACCGCATCAGCGTCGGTGCGGCCCTCGATATGCGGAATGCCCCAAGTGTCACGCGTGATCCACACGCGCCCGGCCTGCGCCTGCCACGGTGCCATGTCCGCCGCCGCAACGCTCGGGGCGATCGTGAGCCACGCGCCGATGAGCGCAATCACCTGTGCAAGCCGACCCATGACCCTGTGACCTTCCGGTGGAAACCCAAGCGAGACTATAGGGGTTGTCGAACCGCTGGCCCAGGACGCGCATGGATCGCGCGGATCGGTTCGTTGCAGAGCTTGCGAGGCAATCACCCCGGATGCAGCCGACTTACCGACCCCAACACGCGTGGGGACCGGAGGGTGACGAAGGGCCGCCGACAAAATCGCCGCATCTTGTTGCACCGCACCAAGATCGCGCTGCGAAACCTATGCTGGCGCCGCATGGCACCCCTGCTCGTTCAGGGGCAACGACGGCTGTGCGGGTTCGTTACTATCGGGAACGAATTGGCTCAAGACTGGCGTGGACTAGAAACCGCACTGGAGGACCAAATGACATCGCGGACTTTGGCGCAGAATGCGCATCACGAAGTCCCCTTTGAGGCAGCGCCGCAGCGCCTCGCTCGAACGCGGCCGTTCGTTCTGCGCTTGCCGCGCCGGCGCGAGAAACCCCTGTCGGAAGCCGGCGTCGCCATTTTTCTGGCGATTTATGCCCTCGGCTTTTACGCCGTAGGGTTCCACGACCCTGGCTATTTGCTTTTGTCATGGCTGATGACGGGGCCGCTGGCCGTCACCGTCTATCTGACTTTTGACGGGCGTGGATCCCTGATGAATCCTTACACGCTGTTCTTTGCCGCGATCGTTCTCGGAAGCTTCGCCGCTTACGTCCTTGGTGGGGCCGTAGTTTGAACGCGGGGTGCCGTAGGTGATAAAGAGGGGCACCAATGGTCCGTTCTGTGTTCGCGGGATCACCTGTCGGGGATATCTCTCATCCACGCTCGGAAATAGTCATCTTCTTCGCCTGGGTATGTGCCAAAGGTCACTGGCGGC
>CANJEU010000203.1 GCA_947473445.1 Fidelibacterota bacterium
ATCGCGAGCGAGATCTCGCGCGGCAGCGGCGTGAGGCCGCTGATCTTGCCGTCCTTCTGGAGCGCTGTAAGCGCCTGGTAGGATGCGCCCAGTGCGAAAGGTTCGATGGCGAAGGCGGCGATTTTCACGCCGTTCTTGCCCTCTTCCTCAACGGTCGCGGGACCGCCGGTGCTAAAGAGGGGTTTACCGGTAAGATCAGCCACCTTCTTCTTTTGTTCGAGCGAGGCCCCCGAGACGAAAAGCAGTTCCGCGCCAGCGTCGGCGTAAGCCTTCATCCGTTCGAGGATCTGATCGAAGCTTTCCCCTTTGGCGAGACCATCGCAGCGCGCGAGCACGACGGGGCCGCCACTGCCGCCGGCTTCCATGGCGGCTTTGATCTTGTCGACATGGATGGCGAGCGGCACCATCTGGCCTTCCGGACGGCCCGGCACATGTTTGGCGCCGGTGAGGTCTTCGAGCAACACGCAGGCGACGCCCCCTTTGGCGTAGCGCTTCAGGGCGCGGTAGACATTCATCGGATTGCCGCCGCCGTCATCGGCGTCGGCGATGAGCGGAACCTCGAGCGCCTGGGCCATGCGCACGGCGAGTTCGACGAGTTCGGAGATTGTCGCCATACCATAGTCGCCCATGCCGAACATGCCGCTCGACGTCGCGCTGCCCCCGATGGTGATGGCTTTGAAACCCATATGCTGGGCAAGCTTCGCCGAAGCTACATCGTAAACAATGGGCACGGCGACGGGCACGGGGGCGCGCAGAACCGCACGCATCTTGTCGCCCGGACTGGCGGACGGTGGAGCGGGAGGCGCCGCGGCAGTCGCGGTTGCCGGTGCTGCGGCCGCGGCGACCAAAGCGCCGGTGGCCGCTGTGAAAAAGTCGCGCCGCGACGCGCCAGAGTCCTGTTGAGACATCGTGCCCTCCCCGTGAGCTTATCGTCTTAAATCAGATGCGCAGCCTACAAATCTCCGCCGCGCTATTTCCCGCCGGCGTTGTCGAAGTAGTCGTCGCGCAGCCAGAAGGCCTTGAAGCCGTTACGGCCGCCGCCGAATTCACCATTGGCATTGCCGTTGTAATCGCCGGGCTTCTTATCGCGGTAGTGGGTGTAGACCGGCATGCCGCGGTAGGCCCAGACCTTGAGCGCGCCGGACTGGCCTTCCTTCGCGAAGTGGCCGGTCATCGGATCAATGGACACAACCGTCCATGTGCGATTGGGGCTCTTGGCGTCCGCCGCCGCGATCACATAAGGCCAGTCGTGCAAACAGCGATCGACCTTGCCACCCCCGCAAATGGCGATGCGGTAGGACTGCGGCGCATCGGGATGTGAGCAATCCAACTGGTCGGCAGAGTCATCACCGCAGTTATAGGTGTAGATGGTCTTGCCGCTGCTTTCGGCGAGCACGATACCCAGGTCGGCGTCCTGCTCGGTGAAGCCTGCCGGATAGGCTGGAGCGCGCTGCGTGTAGACAACAGCCCAACCCGGAACGTCGCCGCCCTGCAGGCTGCTGGTCTCGGCATCAAGCGCATAGGTGTAGAGCGGCTGCTTGCGGAACGCCCACTGACGTACGCCCGGCGAACGCTCGAACACCGACCACTCGCCTTGCGAGATCGCCGCTTGCGGCGCGATCACGGGTTTCCATGTATTTTGGCAGATAGCGTCGCAGTTGGATTTGTTCGGCGCGTCGCGCTCGGAGCTGTACACCGAGAAGTTCTTGTCGGTGAGAAGTTGACGCCCGGTCGCGACGGTGTTGATGGCAAAGCCCGGCGGAATGGCCGGCGGCGGCGTCGCAACGCGGCGGTGCGCGGGCACTTCGGCCGCGCCGCCCATTTCACGCGTCGTGGCGCCGAACACATCGCCCGGCTGGCGGTCGCGGTCGGACGTGTAGAGGGCGTGTTCGTCGTAGGCCCACTGCTTACGGCCATCCTTGCGCGTGATGACAGTAAAGGCGCCGACCGGTTTGGCGTCATCGGCGGCGAAGGCTGGCGGCCAAAACTCGGCGCAGCTCTTGCGGGTGGCGAGTTCAGGCAATTCGAGGCCAGGCGGGTATGGGCTCATCAAGCCCGCGGTGTGAGTCGTCTTTTCGAAAGTGCAGGCCGACGTGTTGGCGCTGTCGCCGGTGACGCCGTTGCGCATCGTGCGGTGCGGCCAGTAGTAGAGCGTCAGACCACGCGCGTCGGCGAAGACCGGGCCTTCGATCTCGTTGTGTTCGATGCGAAAGCCTGGCGGCAGCGGCACGTTGGAATGCGTCTCGCGCATCAGGGTTTTGGTGTCGGCGGCCTGCGCAAGATCAACAAACACCGAAGACGCAAGGATCGTGCCGGCTGCAAGCAGACTGGCGATGGAAAGGCTGTACCGCATGACACGCATGTCCTTTGAAGGGCTCCCGAGGACCTTATGGTACATCAAGACGGCGGTCGCGGCCCAGGCCTCTCAGGTGCCGCAGAAGGTCGCATGTACCACCTGCTCGGGCCGGGGTGGCAGACTATAGACCTCCCGGCCGGGCTGGTCGTTGAAGGGACGGGTGATCACCTCGAGCAGGCGCTCAAATGGCCCGAAATCGCCCAGCGCAGTGGCGGCGGTCAGCGCCTCCTCCACCAGATGATTGCGCGGGATGAAGGCAGGGTTGACCGCGCGCATGGTCGACGCGGCGGCCGGCGTGAGGCGGGTTCGCCAAGTTTCAAGCCAGCCGTCGAGGGCCGCTGGCGTTTTGAAGAGCGTGCGCACCGTAGCCTCCTGCCCCGGATGACGCACCGCGTCGGCGAGACGGCGGAACGTAAGTGTGAAATCGGCGCCGTCCGCGGCCATGAGTCCCAGCAGACTTTGAACGAGCGCAATGTCCTCGTCGGACGATCCGAGACCGGCCTTTCGCGTCAGGCCTGCAAGATAAGCCGATTCGAAACGCGGGGCGAAAGCCGACATGGCGTCTTCAGCCTCACGCAGACCTGCTTCCTCCGTTTCGGCAAGGAGCGGCACGAGCGTTTCAGCGAGGCACACGAGATTCCAATGCGCCATCGTCGGCTGATTACCGTAGGCATAGCGGCCCATCCTGTCGATGGAACTGTACACCTGCTTGGGATTGTAGAAGTCCATAAAGGCGCAAGGACCGAAGTCGATCGTTTCGCCGGAGATGGTCATATTGTCAGTGTTCATCACGCCGTGGATGAACCCCACCAGCAGCCACTTCGCGATCAACTCCGCCTGCGCGGCAATGACGGAATCAAAGAAGGCGCGGTAGGGATTGGCGGCATCGCGGCAGTGCGGATAGTGCCGCGCGATGGCGTAATCGGCCAGAATACGAAGGCCTTCGGTATCGCGGCGCGCGCCGAAGTATTCGAAGGTTCCAAAGCGGATGTGGCTGGCCGCCACACGCGCGAGCACCGCGCCCGGCAAAGGGGCATCGCGCATGACCGTCTCGCCCGTGGCAACCGCCGCTAAGGTGCGTGTGGTGGGAATGCCGAGCGCGGCCATCGCCTCGCTGATGATGTATTCACGCAGGACGGGACCAAGGGCGGCCCGGCCGTCGCCACGGCGCGAGAAACGCGTTTGTCCGGCGCCTTTGAGATGAAGATCACGACCGCCGAGTTCCCCCAGAAGGATCGCGCGGCCATCGCCAAGTTGCGGGACGAAGTTTCCGAACTGATGCCCGGCATAGGCCATGGCGATCGGAACAGAGGTGGGCGCTACGCGGTTGCCGGCGAGGATTGAGACCCCCTCCGGCATCGCGATGGCGGCTGGGTCGAGGCCGAGGGCGCGCGCGAGATCCTCGTTGAGGCGGATGAGACGCGGCGCCGCGACGGGCGTCGGGTCGATGCGCTGATGGAAGCGCTCGGGCAAGCCGGCGTACGTGTTTTCGAATTTAAAGATGGGCGGGGCGTTCATACCGGTGCGTTTAGCATCGCTGCGGGCCACCCCACAAAGAATAAGCCCCTCCGGGGGGAACGGAGGGGCTTCGAGGCCCTGCGCTTGTTGGCTGGGGGGCTGGGGGCGCAGGACCTAGACATAACGTCGACCCTGGATGGATGTTCCCAGGTTTTGAAAGAAATTCGGTGATTTCACTCCTCCAACTTGCATGCTCCACCAGCGTACATTCCATAGCCATTTCAAATGTTTACGCTGGGAGGCCTTCCTTTAACCCGACTGCCGCGGGGCGTTTGCGTATCAATAAAATTCCGTCGCCGCTGATATTTTTTGAACGCCGAGCGCCCCTGGACCGGGCATTTTCCCTACAGCGCTGAAGCGAAAGGATTGCTTGCGGCCGCTCGCGGAATTCGTGAGATTCGCCGGCCAAGACTTTGAGCGGCTTGCATAAGGTACGTAATGATCTGTCGTGTGTTGATTGTTGAAGACGAAGCCATCATCGCGATGGATTTGGAGATGATGCTTCAGGACGAAGGCTGCGAAGTGGTGGCGACGGTAGCATCCGTGAGCGCGGCCCTCGAACAGATCGCCCAGCACGAAATCGACTGTGCGTTCCTCGACATCAATCTCGGACATGAGCAGGTTTTTCCGGTCGCCGATGAACTGGCTAAAAAAGGCGTGCCGTTTGCGCTGCTCTCGGGTCATACCAAAGCGGTATTGCCCCCGGCGCACATGAACCGGCCCGGCCTGCCTAAGCCCTATCTGAAAAAGGATGTGGTCAAGATTCTTGACCAGCTGAGAGGCGTTGCACCGCGCGATTAACGCCCCGCGGATTTAATCGTTCGTGAGTTTGGGGATGGATGTCTCCGCTGCCGGATCGGGGCGCGCATCGCCTAGATCCTCGCCGTGTTGGGCTCGACCACCAGAGCCGTCCGGTTGGCGTTGCACCTCGCCGCGCCCTCCCTCGGCGGAGGCGGGGTCCTTGCGGCTATCGTCCTGGATGCTGGAGTCCGGGGACGCGGGCTGGTTCTCCTGGCGGCGGCTTATGCTG
>CANJEU010000204.1 GCA_947473445.1 Fidelibacterota bacterium
CAGGCGACCGCCGCTCATTTTCGTGATGCGCTGGGCGAGCCGTTCGGCGCCCGATCCCGAGCCCGGAAGTCCCTTCGGCCACGCGGTGACCATGCGCCATTCAAGCAGTCCTTGCGAAATAGCCGGCGCGGAAACGGCGGCGGCGGGCGCGGCCAGGGCCGCATTTTTCAAGAACGAACGGCGTTTCATGACGGTCCTTTTGGTCGGATCTGAAGGCTTAACGCTAGCCATTATGTCTAGTCAAAAGCAAGTAAATCCATCCGAGCTCAATTAGATATTAGCCGTACGCCGGCGCCTTTGGAGCGCACTATCATGGGGACCGCGCTAACGGAAAAGGGGATATCCACCATGAATGCGATTGCACAATTTGCTCTGGCCGCCAGCCTCGTACTCGGCGTTACCTCCGGCGCTCTCGCGCAGGGCACGCCCGACGACGGCAAATCCGCCGGCGGCGGCGACTGCGCCAAGAATGCGTACAACTGCATCGCGACCGCCAATCTACTGCCGAAGAACGACACGGTGTGGATGGAAGATATGACGTGGATGGACGTGCGCGACGCCATGAAAGCGGGCAAGACTACGGTGATCATCGCGACGGGCGGCATCGAGCCGAACGGCCCGTGGATAAAACTGGGCAAGCACAATTGGATTTTGACCAAAAATTGCGAGGCCCTCGCGCGCAAGATGGGCAATGCGCTGTGCGCGCCGGTGGTGAAGTTCTCGCGCGAGATGCAGATCGAGCCGCGTGTCGGTCACATGCTCTCGGCCGGCACCATCAGCCTGGAAGAATCCACCTACGAAGCGCTGATGACGGACATCGTGCGCAGCTACAAGGCCAACGGCTTTAAGCAGATCTTCCTGATCAGCGACAGCGGCGGCAACGAGAAGGGCATGACGGCCGCGGCCGCGAAGACCAACGGCAACGGGACACTGGTGGCGTGGATTCCCGAATACTACGACTACGCCTCGGTTCACGCGATGCTGGTGGAAAAGGGCTATGCCAAGAAGGGATCGCAGGGCAGTGAGGCCTTGCACGACGACTTCGCCATCTCGACCGAGCTGCTCGCCATTGATCCCAAGACCATCAACTTCGAGGAGCGCCAGAAGATCGGAAAGGCGACGATCGACGGCAACACCTTGGACAAAGCCAAAGCCGACGCGATCACGAAGGAGATCACCGAGTTGCGCGTGAATAAGACCCTCGAGGGCATCAAGAAGGCCGTCGCCGCGGGCGGCACCGTCCCCCCAAAGGCGAAGTAGATCGCATGCATTAAGAAAGGGCCCGCGGTTTTCACCGCGGGCCTTTTTATTATCTCCAGACTATTTGACCGGCGGGCCGCCGCTGCGCGTGAATTTCTGCACGCGATAATCTTCGGACGTATAGAGATTGCCCTCGGAATCGAAGGCCGCCTCATGGGGGCGCATCAATTCGCCCGCCCATGAACCATACCAGCCAAAGTTTCCAACGACCTTGCCGTCGGCGCGATTCACAAAGCGGATCTGCGAGTTGCCCATGTCGTTGATGCCGAGCAGAGTCTGTTTGGCATCAGGCCAAAAGGCTATTGAACCGACCGAACCTGATTGAAGGGTCTCCTTGTCGTAAATCCATTCCGTGACGTAAGTGCCGTCCTTCTTGAAGACCTGGATGCGATTGTTCAGGCGATCGCACACGTAGACAAACCCGTCCTTCGAAACGCGAACGCAATGGGCGATGCGGAATTGCTGGGCGGGTTTGGCGGCGGGATCATAGGGTCCGATATCGTCATCGGTGGGGGGCTTGCCGTAGGCGCCCCACTGCCGTTTGAACTTGCCCGTGTCGGCGTCGAAAACAATGACACGGTGATTGCCGTAGCCGTCGGCGATATAGACTTCGTTATCCGTCGGATCGACGAAGAAGTTGGCCGCTCCAGAAAGCTGTGTGGTGTCGCTGCTACCCTTCGACGGCCCACGCCCGCCGATCTGCATCAGAAATTTTCCCTCGGGCGAAAACTTCAGGACCATGCCATCGGCCGGCTCGCCCTTTTGACCGGGCCGGGTCTGACTTCCGCCGAGCCAAACGTTGCCTTTGTAGTCGACATAAAGACCGTGTTCGGAGTTCGGCCAATCGTAGCCTTCGCCCGGTCCGCCAAACGTGCGCACCACATTGCCGGCCTTGTCGAACTCGACCACATGCGGGGCTGCGATACAGCATTTGCCGCGTTTGGGCGTGGCCGCGGCACTGAGGGCGTAGCGCGGCGCGAGCGAAGGGCTGTGATAGATGTAAACATGGTCGCGCGAATCGACGAAGATTCCGCCCACCAGTCCGAAGGTCCAGTTGTTCGGCAGCGGCAGCTTCGGCCAATTTATATCGATCTTATATTGGGGCATCGGGTGCGCCGCGTCGGCTGCGTTCGCGGCGGCGGGCGCGAGGGCCAATAGCGCCAGAGATAGAATCGACAGGCGCCGCGTGTGCGCCAGAAAGTTCTTCAGCACCTTACAACTCCCCCAAATGAACCTAACCAACAGACAGTAAGCCCCGAGTCTTCCGCAACGGAGAGCTTATGTAATTTAGTTTAGGCCTTCTAAAGCCGCTGAATCGCCTGGGCTTTTCAACGATATGGAGTCGTTCCCGATTTAGATTTACTGGGCGCTTCGAGGATAAATGATAATAATTTAGGCAAACCTTCCTTTTGGTCATTTTTTTTGCATATTTTGCCGTCCAGCGCATTGACGCGCTGATTTATTGCGAATAGCCTTGTGTGCACTGCAATAATGATGGGCGTTCGCAGCGCGATTGCGACCAAGGCTCATGTCATCTTTAATTGGACTAAATCCGGAGATATCGATCCGTGGTGCTCATTCCTACCATGCGGGCTGTCCAGGCCTTCGAAGCCGTAGCCAGATGCGGAAGCGTCACGGCGGCGGCTGAAGAACTCTGCGTTTCTCCGGGCGCCATCAGCCAACAGATCCACAATATCGAAGAAGCCCTGAGCGCGAGTCTGTTCGAGCGGCGCGGCCGCTCTCTGACTCTGACGTCCTGGGGCCGGATGTATTACGAGCGTGTGCGCGTCGCGTTCGATCAGTTGCGTTTGGCGCAGGATACACTTCAGCTGGCCCGCACCAAGCCGGGCATTGTCATCAGCTCGTTGCCGTCGCTTGCGATGCGGTGGCTGCGTCCCTTGATCCAGGAATGGCGCGCGACGCATCCCAACGCGACGATCCGCCTGATCGGCACGGATGAAGAAGCCGCGCTGCAGAACGACCACATCGATTTCCGCGTTTCGTACGGTGCCGATGCGCGGAAGTACGATCACTTCGCCGAACTGTTCATCGATTCCGTCGTTCCCGCGTGCGCACCCTCGTTCCTCGCGCAAAATCCCGTGCACACCCCGGCCGACATCCTGACCGGCCCGCTCATCGATATCGAGTGGGATATCCGTCACTCAACCGCGCCGTCGTGGGCCGATTGGGCCCAGTGTGTCGGCGAGCCCGCGCCCAAAGCAGCCGGCGAGATGACCTTCTCCCTTTCGGCCTCGGGCCTTGACGCGGCGATCGCCGGCGGCGGCTTCGTGCTGGCGCAAGTTTCGATGATCGTTGAAGACCTGGCGGCCGGACGCCTTGTCATTCCCGTCGACCGCCGTCTCAGCATGCCCGAACCCTATTTCCTGGCCTGGGATCGCGCCGCGCTCGACCGGCCGTTCGGGACCGATTTCCGCACCTTCGTGCTCACCGCCGCGCGCCGTCAGGCGAGCTTGTCCACGGGCCGCGAACAGGCCCCCGCGCCGGCGCGCTTCGCAAAGAAAACCGCCCGCGCGGGCTAAGCTAAGGGCCGATGCCGTCAGAGCGCGCTCAACTCGCGCATGACGGCGGCGAACTTGCGGGCGATCTCGTCGCGGCGATGATGACGTCCGCCTGCGACCACTTTCTTTCCTGCGACCCACACGCAATCGACGAGCGACTCGCCGCCGGTGAAAATCCAGGTGTCGAGCATGTCGTCGCCCTTGCGCGTCGCGAGCGCGCTCTGGTCACGGCGCAGCGTCAAAAAATCAGCGGGCGCTCCGACAGACAAGCCGGCCGGACTAATGCCGAGCGACACAGCCCCGCCTATGGCCGCGCTTTGATAAAGCGCGCGGCCCGTGGAGGGGCCTTCGGCCGCCATCACATTGCGCGCCCGGTGGAACAAGCGCTGCGAATACTCGAGGAGGCGCAGTTCGTCGGCGATGCCGATTTGCACGTTGGAATCGGACCCGATGCCGTAACGACCGCCGTTTGCGACGAAGGGGCGTGCATTGAACACGCCATCGCCGAGGTTCGCTTCGGTGATGGGACACAAGCCTGCCGAGGCGCCGGATCTAGCCATACGCAGCGTCTCGCCGTCGGTCATGTGAGTTGCATGAACGAGGCACCATTGCTCGTCGACGTTATTGTGATCGAGCAACCAATTGATGGGACGTTGGCCGGACCAGGCGAGGCAATCGTCAACTTCCTTGGTCTGTTCGGCGATGTGAATATGGATCGGCGCCTTGCCGGCCATGGCGGTGACGGCGGTCAGTTCTTCCGGCGTCACGGCGCGCAACGAGTGCGGAGCCACGCCGACAACGCCGGTGCCCAGCGGTTTCAAGGCGGTCCGGCATCCATCCAACAAACGTTCGTAACTGCGCACACTATTGATAAAGCGGCGCTGATCCTCGCGCGGCTCGGTGCCGCCGAAGCTGGCGTGCGCGTAGAACACCGGCAGCAGCGTGAGACCAATTCCCGTCTCGCCCGCGGCGGCGGCGAGGCGCGCGGCCATCTCGGCGACATCGCCATAGGGCCGGCCGTCCCGGTCGTTGTGCAGATAGTGAAACTCGCCCACGCGGGAGAAACCGGCTTCGAGCATTTCCACATAAAGCTGGGCCGCGACCGCCTCGACC
>CANJEU010000205.1 GCA_947473445.1 Fidelibacterota bacterium
GGCGATGATGTCGACCACGATACGCAGATCGAGCTTGGCCCCGATGGCGCGCAGCAGCTCGAAGTAGACCTGCTCGGTATCGGCCGGGTCTTTGCGCGGGTGAGCCACGTCGGCATAGGTGAGGCCGGGGGCGCCGCGGTTGGTGTAGGTGTGATAGTCACGTGAAGCGCGGACGAGCTTCAGGATCTCTTTGGTGATGCCGTGCATATAGACGGCGAGTGACACCCCGCCGTAGCACACCAGCGCAAATCGCAGCTCTTTCTCTTTCAACGGCCGCTCCCCCGCCGTGAAACCGGCATCTTTAAAGACGCCAGCACGGGCCAACCGCGCCCGTTACACAACTTGTATAGGAGTTTTGGACCGGAGGTGTCCAGCCGAGGGACTTTTTTTAGCCCCTCGGCCACGGACAAGTTACTCCGCAGGCTGATGACCGAGATTGTCGTCCTGGTCGGCGCCCGAGAGCGGATGGCGCTTCTCGAAGTCCTTCAGCTGGGTCGCCACGCGGCCCGGAGAACCGGTGCGCTTGGCCAGCAGCATGTAGAAGGCCGGAACCACGAAGAGGGTCACGAACGCAGCGAACGTCACACCGGTGAAGATGGTCACGCCGAGCGGGCGGCGGCCTTCGGCGCCGGCGCCGGTGGCCAACACCAACGGCAGGGCGCCCATGACGGTCGCAAGGGCGGTCATGATGATTGGACGCAAACGAACCATCGCGCCTTCGACCAGCGCTTCGCGGAAGGTGCGGCCCGCGTCGCGGAGCTGGTTGGCGAACTCGACGATCAAGATGCCGTTCTTCGCCGCGAGCCCCACAAGCACGATGATACCCACCTGCGAGTAGATGTTGATGCTTTGCCCGAACAGCGCGAGCCCGGCGAGCGCGCCGAACACGGCAAGGGGCACGGTCATCATGATCACCACGGGGTGAACAAAGCTTTCGAACTGCGCCGCGAGGACGAGGAACACCACGATCAGCGCAAGGCCGAAGCTGATGTAGATGAGATAGCCGGTTTCCTTGAAGTCCTGCGCCTCGCCGCGCCAGACAAGCTCGGCGCCCTCCTGCAAGATCGGCTCGGCGATACCTTCGACTTCTTGGATCAGTTCGGACAGCTTCACATCAAGCGCCGGATTGATGAAGAAGCTGATGGCGCGCTTGCGGTCGATCCGCTGGAGGCTATCGGCAGAGGTGCCTTCCTCAAGCTTCACGACGCTCGACAGCGGGATCAGTTCACGCGTGGTGTCCGAGCGCACATAGATGTTCGAGACATCGGTGGGCGTACGGCGGTCGTCGATCGCGCCTTGGAGCAGCACGTCATATTCTTCACCGCCGTCGACGAAAGTGGTCACGCGGCGCGAGCCCATCATAGCCGCGAGGGTCTGGCCGATGGCGCCCACAGACACGCCCAGATCGGCCGCGCGCTGCTGGTCGATGCGGATGCGGATCTGCGGCTTGGCTTCGGTGAAGTTGTTCCGCAGCTGAGCGATCATCCGGCTCTGCATGAGGGCAGCGCTGAGTTTGTCGCGATAATCGCGCAGCTCTTCGTAGGTCTGGCCGGCCACCGAGAACGAGATGAAATTTCCGCCGCCGCCGCCGCCGCCGCGGCCCATGGGCGGGCGCATTTGCACGGAGATCTGCGCGCCGGGGACCTTAGCGATGCTGGGGCTGATCTCGGCCATGATCTCGTTGGCATGGCGGCGGTCGCCCCAATCGACCAGGCGGATCGAGAGGCCGCCTTCGCTGCCGGGGCTTTGCACGCGCTCGATCATGCGCAGCATTTCGCCCTTTTCCGCAATCGGTTTCACTTTGGCGGCGACTTGTTCGACGATCTTTTGGGTATAGGCGAGGGTCGCGCCCTCCGGCGCGCGGATTTGCACGTCGATGGCGCCGCGGTCTTCCTTGGGCGCGAATTCCTGCGGCAGCACCTGGAAGAGGACGACGACGGCCACGATTATGCCGGCGAACGCGCCGAACACCATGCTGGGACGATCGAGAACCTTATTGAGCGCCCGCTCGTAGGCGCTTTGGAGGCGCTGGAACGTCTCTTCGGCCTTGTGGGCGACCTTACTGTCGTCGAGTTCGGGCTTGAGAATCTTGCTGCACATCACCGGAGTGAGGGTCAGCGAGACGAACATCGAGAACGTCACCGCCACCGCCATGGTGACGGCGAATTCGTAGAACAAAGTGCCGATGGTGCCCGGCATGAGCATGACGGGGACGAAGGCCGCGACCAGGACGAGGGTGGTTGAAAGAATTGCGGTTCCGACCTGCTTGGCGCCACGGAAGGACGCCAGCAGCGGCGGTTCCTTCATCATCTTCATGCGCCGGTGGATGTTCTCGAGCATGATGATGGCGTCATCGACCACGAGGCCGATGGCGAGCACGAGGGCCAGCAGCGTCAGGATGTTGATGGAGAAGCCCAGCGGCGCGAGCACGACGCCGGTGCCGATGAGCGAGATGGGCACCGTCACGGCGGGAATCAGCGCGGCGCGGAACGTGCCGAGGAAGAGGTATATGACCGCGACCACGAGCAGGCCGGCGACCCCGATCGCAATCGTCACCTCATGTAAGGCGCGTTCGATGAATTCAGCCGAATCCTTGCTGGCCAAAACTTCGAAGTCCGGGGGCAGCACCCTTTTGATCTCTTCGAGTTCGGCCAGAACGTCGTCGGTCACCGAGAGCGTCGAAGCGCCCGGTTGCTTGGTGACCATAATCGCCGTGCCGAGTTTGCCGTCCTGACGGAACAGCGACTTTTCATCGACAGAGCCGATCTCGACCTTGGCGATTTCGCCGAGGCGGATGAGATAGTTGTTCGCCCCGCGGGTGATCACGAGGTTGGCGAAATCCTCGGGCGTGCGGAAGGTGCGGATCGTGCGCATGCTGTAATTGCGCTCGGCCGATTCGAGCATGCCGGCGCCAAGTTCGACGTTTTCACGGCGCAGCGCTGTTTCAACGTCGGTAACGGTAATTTCGCGGGCCGCCATGGCGCGGCGGTCGAGCCAGACGCGCAGCGACTTTTCACGCGCATTGCGGAAGTCGACCGTCGCCACGCCCGCGACGGTGGCGAGGCGCGGCAGCACGTTGATGTTCAGGAAGTCCGCGACCTCGAGTTGCGAGCGGCGGTCGGAATAGATGGCGATCGTGACAATCGGCTCGTCGTCCGAATCCTGCTTCTGGAGCTGGGGCGGTTCGGCGTCGTCGGGCAGGCGGCCGACAACCCGGCTGATCTGATCGCGGATATCATTGGCGGCTTCGTCGAGGTTATGGCCGATGACGAATTCAAGATTGAAGCCCGCAAAACCGTCGCGGGCGAACGAACGGATGGTCTTGAGACCGGCGATGCTGCCGATCTGCTGTTCGACGATCTTAGTTACCTTCGTTTCGACGACTTCGGCCGATGCGCCCGGATACATCACGTTGACGAAGATGGTCGGCTTATCGATGTCGGGCGTTTCGCGCACCGGCAGGCGCATGCCGGCGAACAGGCCGAACACGACGAGGAGCAAACTGACGACGATCGCAAAGACCGGCCGTCTGATGGAGATGTCGGACAAAAGCATTGTTTGACCTCGTGCCCCGTAGGGCTTGACTTAACCGTGACGTGCCAACCGCTCTAGCGTTTTAAGGTGCAGCCTGACGGACGGGAAACCGGCGTCTGCTTTTCCTATCGCGCTCGTCTCGGCGGGCCCTTGAACTCAGGTAGGCTCGACGATCCGCGACGCGTGCGCCGGTTGCGTCAGCTCGCTGCGGTTCATGATTTCGACCTTGGCGCCATCGCGCAAATCCTGAAGACCTTCGCGGACGACGAGATCGCCTTCCTTCACGCCTTCGAGAATTTCGACAAAGCCCATGCGGCGGCGGCCGATCTTCACCTCGACGCGGTGGGCGACATTGTCGGCGCCGACAATGACGACGAATTGTTTGTCGTTCGCCGGATCGAGCGCGGCTTCCGGCACCATGAGCGACTGGCGCTCGTCCTTGATGAGTTCGACGACCATGAGCATGCCGGGACGCAGGCGCAGATCGGCGTTATCGATCTCGGCGCGCACGTTCACCGCGCGCGTTGTGGGATCGACGCGGCTGTCGACCGCGATCACGGTGCCTTTGAAAACGGTTTCGTTATAGGCGGCGGCCGTCGCTTCAACCGGCAGGCCGGATTTCAGCGAGGCGAGGAATGTTTCAGGCACGGCGAAGTCGAGCTTCACCTTGGAAATGTCGTCGAGGGTGGTGACGACCGTGCCCGGGCTGACGAGGGCGCCGACGCTGATGCGGCGCGTGCCGACAACACCGCCGAACGGCGCGACGATGAGGCGGTCGCCCGCGCGCACGCGCGCGGCCGCGACATTGGCTTCGGCTTTCTTCAGCATCGCGGTCTGTTCATCGACGCGCGCTTGCGAGATGTGATTTTCGCGCGCGAGGCTGGCGGTACGCTCGAGATCCTTGCGCTGCTGCTCGAGATTGGCGAGTTCGACATTGAGCTGCGCGGTCTGCTCGCCCGCGTCGATGGCGGCGATTTCCTGGCCGCGCGTGACGGTCTGGCCGTCCTCGAAGTAGATGCGCCCGATGATGCCCTGAACCTTCGCGGTGACGTTCACCGATTCCTGGGCTTGAACAGTGCCGAGGGCTTCAATGCGCTCGGCCGAGATTTCGCTGGTGACGCCGACGACATTCACCGGACGCGGGCCCATGGGGCCGCGCTGCGCCGGTCCAGATCCTGCGTCGCGGAAGAAGAGCGCCCAACCCCCGACGGCGACGACCGCGACAAGCGCGAGAACGAGGATATGGCGTGGGATCTGAGGCAAACGCATGAACAAAGGACCCGTATTTACATGGCGGACGCACGCGTGAACCTAGAGGGCCCCTCGCCCCGCACCTCGGGTTATCGCAGGCGGAA
>CANJEU010000206.1 GCA_947473445.1 Fidelibacterota bacterium
AGACCTCAAGTTCGGATACGGGCGGACGATATTTTTCCTGAGCGTGCGCCACAGGCGCCATGGCAAACGCCAAAGCCGCAACCGCCGCACCGCTCACTGCACTCCCCAGACGACGCATGGTGTATTCCCTTGTCTTGCCGGCGCCGCGGCGCCGCTCTCCCAATTCTATCTCGCGATGCATTCACTATCGCGAGGATCTGAAGGCATTGCAGCCCCAACGGGGTGTTACATCCCGCTGGGGCTGCGAAGGTCGCCTAAACCTCTTAGACCAGGATTTCCCCGATCTCTTTGGAGGTCTGGTTGCTCTTCGTGCCGAATGACGGAACGTCGCAGCCCATGACCCTAAGAGCCGTGTAGCTCAAACGCGTCGCCGCTTGCGCTTCGCCGGCAATGTGCAGACCGGTTTTAACGCGGCCGCCGAGCTTGCCGGCCGTGAACATCGGCATGCCGTCGAGCGAATGGACGCGCGCGTAGCCGTGATCGGACGTCGCCATGATGAACATATTGTCGAGCAACGTGCCGTCGCCTTCTTTGATATTCTTGAAGGCGTTCACGAAGTCGACCCACGCTTCCATCTGACGGCGCGTGAACCACGAGCACTCTTTCTGATAGCCAAGGCCTTCGTCGATACGCTCTTCGTGCGTCGTCGTGTGGTGCGGCTTCTCGAAGCCCGCCTTCGTCGTCGACGCTGCGGCCTGCGAGTAGGCCATGTTGAAGACACGCGACTGGTCGCACGCGATCGCCATGGCGAGGATCTCGGACATCAGCTTGTGACGCTGACCGATCAGGGTCGCTTCGCCGCCCGGGGGCGGTTCTTTTTCAATAGCCGACATCGGCTTGCACGAAGCGATCGGCTTCGGCTTCACGAGCTGCTGGGAGAACTGCTGCTCAAGGTGACGAAGACCCGTGAAGTACTGGTCAAGGCGAGCGCGGTCATCGGCGCCGACCTTCGTATTGAGCGACTTCACTTCGTCCATAACGCCCGAGAGCACGCTCTTGCGAACCATGATCTTCGGGTTCGGCGTGAACGTTTCAGCGTTCGGGTTCTGGAAATCCGGACCGAATACGCGCGTGTAGAACGCAATCGGCGAGAATTCCGGCACCGTCGGCGAGTTGGCGTTCTCGTAGCTCATCGTGTTCTTCACATCGCCCGTCGCGGTTGCGGTGAGCGACTTGTAGCGGGTGGTGCGGCCGATCTGGTTCGAGATCGTGATGTCGAGCGTTTCACCCGGCTTATCGTCGCCGCTCTTCGGGGCCTGACCCGAACGCGTGATGATCCAGCCCGAGTAGTGGCAGAGGTTTTCGTAGTTGTCGCGGAAGGCGGTGTAGTTCGTCAGCAGGTTCATGTCCTGCTGGATCGGCTTGAATACCGCGATTTCTTCCGGAAGGTCGTAGTTGGCGCCGACCTTCTTGGGCACGAACACGTTGGCGGTCATCCCAAGGCCCCAGAACCACGTTCCGAAGCGCATCGGCATCGGCTCGCCATCAGCGAGCGCCGTGCCGTTACCGTTCAGGAAGTAGTTAAGGAGCGGCAGGCCGACGGTGACAGCGCCACCACCAACCATTCCATTAAGGACGCGACGTCTTGAAAAACGATCAATCATTCTCATTCTCCTCTAGTTCGCGGTCGCAGCGACATTCTGTTGGACGCTTGCGGTCTTCTCAGCCGGGGCCGTTTCGCCGGCGGACGGCGGAAGGACTTCCGAGAAGGTCGGCGACAACGTGATCGTGCGCAGCAGGTCGGGCAACTTGTAGCCCTGCTCGGCGAAGGTCTTGTTCAGATACGTCAACAGCGGCGCGTCTTCACGGGTCGTCGGACCGCCGGTGCCGTAGCTGTAGACGCGGCGGACAAGGCAGGTCGTCAGCGCCGGGTGGTCATGCAAAGCCTGCGAGAGACCAACCGCGTTCTGGAAGGCCTTGCCATCCAGGTTGCCCGACGGATCGATCGGCGTGCCGCGTTCGGTGGTGCGGTAGACGCCCGCACCGTCGAAGTTCTCCATGGCAAGCCCCATGGGGTCGGTGATCTTGTGGCAACCCGCGCACACCGGATTTTCCAGATGGAAGTTGACGCGATCGCGCTGCGTGCGGTGTTCGGCCTTGGGGTTTTCGAGCGCCGAGAAGTCTACGTTTGCGGGCGGACGCGGAACCGGCTGGCAGAGCAGCAGTTCGCGCAGCGCCTTACCGCGCAGCGTCGGCGAGCTACGGCCCGGGTGCGAGTGCACCGCGAGGAAGCTGACGTGCGTGGCGATGCCAGAGCGGCCGCTGTTCTCGGGGAACTGATACGGAGTCCAGCCCGGGGTCGCCGACACGCCGTAGATGGCTGCGAGCGCCTGGGACATGAACGTTTCGCGCGTGGTGTAGAGGTCGCGATAATCCTTATTCTCGGTGATCAGGTGGTTGATGATCGTGCGCAGGGTCTGCTCACGCGCATCGGCAACCGTGACGCCGGTGAAGGCCGGATAAATCGCCGCGTCCTTGGCAAGGTTGTTGAAGTCGTCGAACGCCATCATGTCATCGAAGAAGGCGCGCATGCCGGTTTCGAGACGCGGGCTCGCGAGCATCATATTGACGATTTTTTCGCGGCCCTTAGGCGACTGGATGTCGCCGCTTTCGGCGGCTTTGATCATCGTATCGTCGGGCGCCGCGTTCCACAGGAAGAACGACAGGCGGTGCGCCAGCGAATAAGAGTCCAGGCGGAGCTTACCCTTGTTCTTCGGGTCGTTCTCGTAGCTGTCGGTGATGAACAGCACTTCCGGCGACAGCAACATGCCTTCGAGGGCGGCTGACAGACCCGCATAGAAATCCTTCAGCTTTTCCGCGCCGGCGTTGGCTTCAGCGACGACAGCCTGGACCTTCTCCTTCGGCAGCGGCTTGCGGTAAAGCAACCGGCCGGTCGACGTCAGGAACTTCGCTGCGCATGCAGCGTCAGCGGCCTTTTCGTCCTTCGGCTTGCAAGGGATGAGGAAGTCGCGGTGTTCAGTGTCCACGACCGCGCTCGAAACGAGCGAGGCGGTACGCTGATACTGTTCAAGCTGGGCCGCGGTGACGCCGGCAAAGGCCGCGCCATTGGCGAGCAGGCCTTCGGTGCGGCGCATCGGCGCGAAACGCGTGTCGACGCGCAGATCCGGACCAAAAATGTAGCCGAGCGAGTTGGCGTACTGCTCCTGCGTCATCAGGCGCACGCGCTGCGGCACGCCTTTAACATCGGCGGGCGGCGCGAGGGCCGTCTTAGCAGCCGCGGGCGCGGCCGCCTTTTCCTGGGTCGATGGGGCCGAGCAGCTCACGAGCGCAAAAGCAGCCAGCAGGCTGATTGCGCTTCCGCGCAGCGCCGAACGCCCTGTCGAGGGGAATGAATTCATTTGGAAAAACACGTGCCGCTACCTCCTCATAATTTGGTCGCCTTGGCTCGGGCCAGGCAAAGAAATACCAACGCTAGCCTCACACAAGGTCCGACCTAGCAGGTCATCATTATACGCTGTGCGTACGGGATGATCCTTGCGATTTTGAACCCTTCTTCGAATCCCATTCCAATATATCGGCAAAACACGAATGTTTTCTTCATTTGTTCTTCATATTCGCGCTGAACTTGTTACGCAACAGCCCAAAACTCGCTCAGAATCTTGCAGAATCGGTCGTCGCGCGAATCGCTAAAGTGGTTTTGTTGCGCGAGCGTCGAGGTCTCAAGTAGCGAAACACTAACATTAACCGTCCGGTCGGTCAATTATAACACGTTAACGGAGCACTCTGCGGCAGGTCCTATATGGGGCGTTTCTGCAGCCTCCGCCCGCCTCCCCGCCGGTCACAAGGGCGGGAATCACCCACCTTTCAGACATTAAATGTGGCAGCCGACTACTGCTGGGTGAACCGCACGCTGATTTGCACCCTGATTTAGAAACGCATTGCGATTGGCTGCCGTGCCCGACCTGGCGGAGTCCTTTGTCGTCGCGTTCCTACCTCAATCTGGCGTTTGACCTTTCGGCTCGCGCAGGAAAAGCCCGGCGCACACGAAGGTCATCGCCGCGATTAGGACCGGGTACCAAAGGCCGTAGTAGATATCCCCTCTCGCGGCCACCAGCGCAAAACTCACCGACGGCAAGAACCCGCCGAACCACCCGTTTCCGATGTGATAAGGCAGCGACATGGAGGTGTAACGGATGCGCGCGGGGAACAGTTCGACCAGCAGCGCCGCAAGAGGCGCGTACACCATCGTCGCGTAAATAATGAGGAGGGTGAGGAGCAGCAGCACCGGTAGCCAGCGAAGTTCGTCCGGGTTCGCCGCCGCCGGATAACCCGCCGCCCGAACAGCAGCTGTCAGGGCCGCGGCGTCGAACCCTGTGAGTTCGGTATTTCCCACGCGCACAAGAGTGGGTGCGCCGGCCGGGGCGTCTTCGGTCCGGAACGAGACCGAAGCCCGCGACAACGCGCCGCGCACCAGATCGCAATCGTTTTCATAGGTGGCGGTCCCTAAGGGATTGAACTGGAACGCGCAGGTGCGCGGATCGGCGGTGACCACGACCTCGGTCGTCTCGCGGGCCGCCGCGAGTGCCGGATTGGCGTACCTTGTGAGGCCTTCGAAAATCGGGAAGTAGGTGACGACGGCCAGCGCAAGACCCGCCATGATAATCGGCTTGCGGCCAATCTTGTCGGACAGAGCTCCAAACACGATGAAAAAGGGTGTGCCCAGCAGAAGCGCGCCGGCCATGAGATAGTTGGCCACCGCCGCATCGACCTTCAAAGTCTGTGTCAGGAAGAACAGCGCGTAAAACTGGCCCGCGTACCAGATGACAGCCTGGCCGGCGACCGCGCCGAACAGCGCGATGAGCACGATCCTCGCATTAGCCCAGTTTCCAAAG
>CANJEU010000207.1 GCA_947473445.1 Fidelibacterota bacterium
CCAGCTTGATGAACAGGCGCCCGGTCATGATTCCAAAGAACAAGATGGCCGCGAACATCAGGTTTATGATCGTCGGTTTCAACTTGATGAAAAGATCGTCCGCCAGCCACAGGGTCAGGCCGCCAAACAGCAGAACGAAGGCCGCGGTCACCAGCGGCATGATCGGGATCGTGCGCACCATGATGTAGGACACGGCCAGCGCAATCACGGTCGCGGCCATGAAGGCCCCGGTTCCGACATAAATGCCGGCCCGCGAATTCATGACGAAGAACACCACAAGCGGGCCCATCTCGAGGGCAAACTTGAGGAGGGGGTTGATCTCGCGTTTGGCCGGTTGCTCAGTCATGGCCGGTTTATAGGCGACCGGAGCCCCGCTCGCCAGCCCACGGCGCAATTTTTTGCCCGAATCCAGGGGTTTAACGAGAAATTCCCGTGCGTACTTTTTGTGAAAGTCCGCGCGCGGCTATGCTATGGCTTTTCCACTCTGATCCCGCCATTCGGACGGGGCCCGCGGACCTTCGGATCGTTCCATAACCGGTAATCACATGCACGAGATCATCCAAAAGCTCGATAACAAGCGTGCGGCGGCCCGCCTTGGGGGCGGCCAGAAGCGCATCGACACCCAGCACTCCAAAGGAAAGCTCTCCGCGCGCGAGCGGATCGAGATCCTGTTCGACGAAGGTTCGTTCGAGGAGTGGGACATGTTCGTCGAACACCGCTGCGAAGACTTCGGCATGGGCGAGCAGCGCATCCCGGGGGACGGTGTCATCACCGGCTACGGCACCATCAATGGCCGCCCGATGTTCGTCTTCAGCCAGGACTTCACCGTCTTCGGCGGTTCGCTTTCGGAAAGCCATGCCAAGAAGATTCTCAAGGTCATGGAAAAGGCCGTCCAGGTTGGCGCCCCCGTGATCGGTCTTAATGACTCCGGCGGCGCGCGCATCCAGGAAGGTGTCGCGTCTCTCGCGGGCTACGCCGACGTGTTCCTGCAGAACGTGCTCGCCTCGGGTGTCATCCCGCAAAGTTCTCTCGTCATGGGCCCCTGCGCCGGTGGCGCGGTTTACTCGCCCGCCATGACCGACTTCATCTTCATGGTGAAGGACAGTTCCTACATGTTCGTCACGGGGCCGGACGTTGTGAAGACGGTCACCCATGAAAATGTGACCCAGGAACAGCTCGGCGGCGCCATGACCCACGCGGCGAAGTCGGGCGTTGCCGACGGCGCCTTCGAGAACGACGTCGACGCGCTGCTCCAGTTGCGCCGTCTCATGGACTTCCTACCGCTCAACAACAAAGAAAAGTCCCCGGTCGTACCCCACATCGACCCGCCCGACCGCGACGACAGCTCGCTTGATACTCTGATTCCCGACAATCCCAATAAGCCCTACGACATGAAGGAACTGATCCTGAAGGTTGTGGACGAAGGCGACTTCTTCGAAATCGGCGAGCACTTCGCCAAGAACATGATCATCGGCTTTGCGCGCATGGAAGGCGCGACGGTCGGCATTGTCGCCAACCAGCCCATGGTGCTGGCCGGATGCCTCGACATCGACTCAAGCCGGAAAGCGGCGCGCTTTGTACGCTTCTGCGATTGCTTCAACATCCCCATCGTCACCTTCGTGGACGTGCCGGGCTTCCTGCCGGGCACGAACCAGGAATTCAACGGCATCATCAAACACGGCGCAAAGCTCTTGTTCGCGTATGCCGAAGCCACGGTGCCCAAGGTCACGGTCATCACGCGCAAGGCCTACGGCGGCGCCTACGACGTCATGAGCTCTAAGCATATCCGGGGCGATGTGAACTTCGCCTGGCCCACAGCCGAAATCGCCGTGATGGGCGCCAAGGGCGCGGTCGAGATCATTTTCCGCCAAGATATCGGCGATGCCACAAAGATCGCCGAGCGCACCAAGGAATACGAATCCCGCTTCGCCAATCCGTTCCGTGCCGCCAATCTCGGCTTCATCGACGATGTGATCATGCCGCACGGCACCCGCCGTCGCATCTGCAAGTCGCTCGCCATGCTTCGCACCAAGGACATCAAGAATCCTTGGAAGAAGCACGACAATATTCCGCTGTAAGGGCGACGCGCATGTTCAAGAAAATTCTTATTGCGAACCGGGGCGAGATCGCCTGCCGCGTCATCAAAACCTGCCGGAAGATGGGCATCAAGACCGTCGCGGTCTATTCCGATGCCGATCGCGACGCGCTGCATGTCGAGATGGCCGACGAAGCGGTGCACATCGGCGAAAGCGCCACCGCCAAAAGCTACCTCGTCATCGACCGCATCGTGCAGGCTTGTAAGGACACCGGCGCCGAAGCGGTGCATCCGGGCTATGGTTTCCTGTCCGAGAACAAGAAGTTCCAGGAAGCCCTCGCCAAGGAAAAGATCATCTTCATCGGCCCGGACGCCTACGCCATCGAGGCGATGGGCGACAAGATCGAGTCCAAGAAACTCGCCGATAAGGCCAAGGTCTCGACTGTTCCCGGCTTCCTCGGCGTCATCAAGGACGTCGCGCACGCCAAGCAAATCTCCGGCGAGATCGGCTACCCCGTCATGCTCAAGGCCTCCGCCGGCGGCGGCGGCAAGGGCATGCGCATCGCGCGCAGCGAGTCCGAAGTGCAGGAAGGCTTCGAACGTTCGCAGTCCGAAGCCAAGTCGTCCTTCGGCGATGACCGCATGTTCATCGAAAAATACATCGAACAGCCGCGCCATATCGAAATTCAGATCATCGCCGACCGTCACGGCAATACGCTCTATCTGAACGAACGCGAATGTTCCATCCAGCGCCGCCACCAGAAGGTCATCGAAGAAGCGCCCAGCCCGTTCCTGGACGAGAAGACCCGCAAAGCCATGGGCGAGCAGGCGGTCGCGCTGGCAAAGGCTGTTCAGTACGTCAGCGCAGGCACCGTCGAGTTCATCGTCGATACCAAACGCAACTTCTACTTCCTCGAGATGAACACCCGCCTGCAGGTGGAGCATCCCGTCACCGAACTCATCACCGGCCTCGATCTGGTCGAACTGATGATCCGCGTCGCCTACGGCGAGAAACTCCCACTTGCGCAGAAGGATGTGAAGATCAACGGCTGGGCCCTTGAATCGCGCGTCTACGCCGAGGATCCCTACCGCAACTTCCTGCCCTCGACGGGCCGCCTCACGCGCTACATTCCGCCCAAGGAGTCCGCCAACGTGCGCGTCGACACCGGCGTCTACGAAGGCGGCGAGATCAGCGTGTTCTACGATCCGATGATCGCCAAGCTCTGCAGCTACGGCAAGGACCGCGCCGAGGCCACCGCGCATATGCGCGCCGCGCTCGACGCTTATTATATCCGCGGCGTCTCGCACAATATTCCGTTCCTGGCCTCCGTCCTGGGCAAACCCAAGTTCGAAAGCGGCGATCTCTCAACCAACTTCATCGCCGAGGAATATCCGCAAGGGTTCTCCGACAAAGACCTGCCCGCCGCCGATCCCTCCAAGATGCTCGCGGTGGCAACGCTCGTGCACAACACCTACGCCCGCCGCGCCGCGGGCGTATCGGGCCAAATCCCCGGCCGCAGCCGCAAGATTCCCAGCAAGTGGGTCGTTGCTACCAAGGGCGCGGACGGCAACTACACCGAAACCCCCGTCGAGATCACGGCCGAGGTCCCCGGCAGCGGCGGCGCGGTCAAGATCGGCGCCGAGACGATCAGCCTCACCACCGATTGGCTTCCCGGCCAGCCTTTGTTTGCCGCGATCATCGACGGCAAGCCCGTCACCATCCAGGTTGATCGCAAAGGTGTCGGCTATCGCCTGTTCCACGCCGGCAGTCAGGCCGACGTGCGGGTCTACACCCAGCGCGAAGCCGAACTCGCGCGCCTCATGCCCAACAAGCCGCCGCCCGATCTTTCGAAGTATCTGCTTTCGCCCATGCCCGGCCTGCTTGTCACCCTCGTGGTGGCCGAAGGGCAGGAAGTCAAAGCCGGCGAAACCCTCGCGGTCGTCGAAGCCATGAAAATGGAAAACGTCCTCAAGGCCGAACGCGACGGCACCGTGAAGAAGATCTACGAAAAGGCCGGCGCCTCACTCGCCGTCGATCAGATGATCCTCGAGTTCGGCTGACGCCGAATGACGGAAAACGCCGACAGCGCCACCCGGCGCCTTCGGATCACCGGAAAAGTCCAAGGCGTGGGCTACCGCGCCTGGACGGCACATCGCGCGCGTAAACTTGGCCTGGTGGGCTGGGTGCGCAATCTCACCGATGGCTCGATCGAAGCCGTGATCCAAGGCCCGCGCGAGACCCTCGCCAAAATGATCGCCGCCTGCCACGCTGGCCCGCCGCTCGCCCGCGTCACCGAAGTCAAAAGCGAGGACGTCGAGGGCAGCGAAGTATTCGCCGCGTTTACGCAGCAGCCTACGGCGGAGCCGGGCTAGCTGAAGACGCGTGTGCTCTTTTCGTGTCTGCCAAAGAAGTTGATTTCAGTTCACGAAAGCAGCGGCTCAAGGAACCCGCTTTGACTTTGGTTTTGCAGCAAGCGCTGGGCTGCCGCCCGCACGGCCTTCAAGGTCACGGCGGCGCTGTCGCCTAACGCCGATCGTTTTGGCCAATGACCTGTGCGGTGAGTTTGACGAGGCGCCGGCAGACGTGATCGAGCATGAAGCGTAGCAGGGGATCGGCCTTGCCAAGGCGACCTTCAAAAACGTCGCGCTTGATTTCGATCAGTTCGCATTTTTCAGCCGCCATGACGGTGGCGGTACGTACTTTGGCGTCCGTCAGGATGGCAAGTTCGCCAAACAACTCGCCCGGTTTCATGCGATTGATGGGGATCGTCTCGCCCGAAGCATCCTGCACCACCACTTCGGCGATGCCC
>CANJEU010000208.1 GCA_947473445.1 Fidelibacterota bacterium
GCGGTGGCATCGGCGGCGGTGGTAATGGCGTGCCGAGCTGGCGTATCAACAGCTCGGTCAACTACGCGCTTGATCCGATCAGTGTCGGTCTGGGCTTCCGGTGGATTTCGAAGGGCATCAACGTCGTTAACTACGTTGAATGTCAGTCAGCCTGCCCTGTGG
The DNA here is from genome assembly GCA_947473445.1 of Fidelibacterota bacterium. GTDB lineage: Bacteria > Pseudomonadota > Alphaproteobacteria > Rhodospirillales > Rhodospirillaceae > SHVO01. Next base: position 163 of record CANJEU010000208.1, read on the forward strand.
TTCCGCCGCAGCAACTGACGGTCAGCGACAACAGCGTCGACAGTGCCATGTTCATCGACTTCAATATGGCCTACACGCTGCCGCTAAGCGATACGGCCGAAACGGAACTGTTCTTCAATGTTCGCAACATCACGAACGCGGATCCGGCGATCGCTGTGCGCGGTCCGGGCGGTTCCAGCTTCGACTTTGCGCCCACACCGGCCGGCGGCGCCTACGACATTCTCGGTCGCGTGTTCCGCGCGGGCGTGAAGTTCAAAATGTAACTGCTAAAGATCGTTCACGACGTTTCCGGGCGCTCGGCCAAAAGCCGCGGCGCCCGGACTCATTTCAGGCAAGCGTGCAAGTCGGCGCATTCGACGGCGACATCAGCCTGCGTATGCTCGCCACGCGCTTCCTGAAGTACGAGATCAACAACGGTACCGTCGGGTCGATCATCATCGACTACGCCGGCACGAACGGCCCGGGCGCGAACAGCATCCCGAAGAGGCGCTTGCAAAGTGTCCTCGGCTACAACGCCGATCCGATCAACCTCGGCCTGACCTTCCGGTACATTTCGTCGGGTAAAAACGTGGCGACGCACATCGAGTGCCAGACGGGGGGCCTAGCTTCGACTCCGCAGAACATCACCACCGATAACAACAGCGTGAAGGCCGCCTACTATCTCGAGCTTAACGTCGGCTACGATATCGCGATGGGCGAGACAGCTTCGTCCGAACTGTTCTTCAACGTGCGCAACCTCCTCAACCGTGACCCGGAAATCACCGCGCGGGGCCCAGGCGGCACCAACTATAACTTCCCGCCCACCTCGGTCGGTCTCTACGATACCCTCGGCCGCGTCTTCCGCGCGGGCGTTCGCTTCAAGATGTAAGCTAAAGCGGCGTGCGCAAAAGTGGAGACCGGTTTTGCGAGAAAACGCCGCGACAAACAAAAACTTAGAGCGCGCGTCCTGAATCCAACTCAATGCGGCGTGCTCTAAAGTAACATCAGGCGAGATATTTTGGGCCCAATCCGGCTATACTGGATTGGGCCCATTCTTTTCGGGCGGTCCGTATTGGGGGATTTCCATGACTCGCATCCGCTTCCTGAAAACGCTTGCTGTGACTACCGCCGTCGCGCTCGCTCTGCAATCGTGCGAGAAACCGGCCGCGCCGAAAGTGGAAGCCAAAGCCCCCTTCAGCATCGTCGAGGCCTCGATCCTCGACATGCAGGCTGCTATGGCCGACGGACGCACCACCTCGCGTGCGATCGTCACCGAATATCTGACCCGCATCGGCATGTATGAGGACAAGCTGAACGCTGCCGTCTCGGTCAACGCTAACGCGCTCGCCCAGGCTGACGCGCTCGATAAAGAACGCGCCGCCGGCAAGGTGCGCGGACCTCTCCACGGCATCCCGGTCGCCCTCAAGGACAACATCATGGCCATGGGCGACATGCCGACCTCGGGCGGCATGCTGGCCTTCAAACACTATATGGCCCCCTACGACGCCACCCTCGTTGCCAATCTGAAGGCGGCGGGCGCGATCATCATCGCCAAATCGACCATGAGCGAACTCGCCGGCTGGTACGGCGGCGGAATTCGTCCGGGCGGGTACAACGGCGCGGCCGGGCAGAGCTACAATCCATATGACCCGCGCGCCAACGAAGACGGTACGCCGGTTCTGGCCGTCGCGGGCTCAAGCTCGGGCGTCGGTGTTGCCGCAAATATGTGGGCCGGCAGCGTCGGCACCTCCACCGGCGGTTCGATCGAAGGTCCGTCTAACGCCAATATGCTCGTGGGCATTCGGCCTTCCACAGGGCGCATCAGTAGATACGGTATCGTGCCGCTGTCGCTCGATCAGGACACCGCCGGTCCCATGACCAAGTTTGTGGCGGATGCAGCCATCATGCTTGGCGCCATGGAAGGCGCCGCGGTCGACCCCAATGATCCGCGCACCAGCGAATGCACGCCGCCGGCCAATCGCGACTACACCGCCTTCCTGAAGACCGACGCGCTCAAAGGCGCGCGCATCGGCATTCCGCGCGCGGGCATCTACACGGCGCAGACTTTCCCGGGCAAAGCCAAAGCATTCGCGGGCCTGAAGCCTGAAGAACTTGAAATCATGGAAGGCGCAATCGCCGCCATGAAGGCCGCCGGTGCCGAGATCATTGATCCCGTCGAGATTCCGACCCTCCTGGCCACAGAGTCGATCAAGAACATTACCTCTCACCCCATCTGTGCGCTGACGGCGGATGACGGCGAATATTGTTCCGAAGTCGTGCGCTACACCATGAAGCGCGATTTCGATCTGTGGCTGAAGACTCTCGGCGATAGCGCCCCGGTGAAGACCTTCTCCGAACTCGTGGTCTGGAACGAGGCGCACAAAGCTGATGGTGCTATCCGTTACGGCCAAGACCGCCTCATCGGTACCGACCGTGTGAACCTCGAAAAGGATAAGGCGCGCTACGAAAAAAACCGCGCGGAAGACCTTGAGATGACGCGCGCACAAGGCCTCGACGCCGCGCTCACCACACACAAACTCGATGCTCTTGTGTTCCCGGAAACGAGCGGCTCCACCTTCGCGACAAAGGCAGGCTATCCGGTCGTTGTCGTTCCCTGGGCCCTCGTCGCGAACGACGCGCCTGGCGCCAAGGGATCGCCCGACAAGGTCAAACCCTACGGCTTCAGCTTCGTTGGCGGCCACTGCGAGGATCCCAAAGTGATCGGCCTCGCCTACGCGTTCGAACAGGCGACCAAGAAGCGCGTGCCGTCGCCGCACACGCCTTAACTCGGGAGATCGACCATGAAACCTGCACGCTTCAAGACACGTCTCGTACTGGCCACCGCGCTCGCCCTGGTTCTTCAGTCTTGCGACAAGCCCGCACCGAAAGTCGAGGCCAAAGCGCCGTTCAGCATCGTCGAGGCGTCGATCCCGGAGATGCAGGCGGCCATGGCCGACGGACGTACGACCTCGCGTGCGATCGTGACCGAATACCTCACGCGCATCGGCATGTATGAGGACAAGCTGAACGCGGCTGTTTCCGTCAACGCCAATGCCCTTGCCCAGGCCGACGCGCTCGATAAAGAGCGCGCGGCCGGCAAGGTGCGCGGGCCGTTGCACGGCATTCCGGTCGCGCTCAAAGACAACATTATGACCAAGGACGACATGCCGACCTCGGGCGGTATGTTGGCTTTCAAGCATTACATGGCGCCGTACGACGCAACGCTCGTTGCCAATCTCAAAGCCGCTGGCGCCATCATCATCGCCAAATCGACCATGAGCGAACTCGCCGGTTGGTTCGGCAGCGAGTTCCGTCCGGGCGGTTATAATGGCGCGGCTGGTCAGAGTTACAATCCGTACGATCCGCGCGCCAACGACAACGGCACGCCCGTGATGGAGGTCGCAGGATCAAGTTCGGGCGTGGGCGTCGCGGCCAATATGTGGGCCGCGAATGTCGGCACCTCGACCGGCGGCTCCATCGAAGGTCCGGCTAACGCCAATATGTTGGTCGGCGTTCGGCCTTCGACGGGCCGCATCAGCAGATATGGCATCGTGCCGCTGACGCTCGACCAGGACACGGCCGGCCCCATGACAAAGTTTGTCGCGGATGCGGCGATCATGCTCGGCGCCATGGAAGGCGCCGCGGCCGATTCCAATGATCCGCGGACGAATGAATGCACGCCGCCGGCCAATCGCGACTACACCGTCTTCCTGAAGGCCGACGCGCTTAAGGGTGCGCGCATTGGCATCCCGCGCGCGGGCATCTATACCGCCCAGACCTTCCCGGGGAAGGCGAAGGCTTTCGCGGGACTAAAGCCCGACGAGCTAGAATCCATGGAAGGGGCTATCGCGGCCCTGAAAGCGGCGGGCGCCGAAGTGATCGATCCGGTCGAGCTGCCGAGCCTTGTGGCCGGCGAAGCGGCGAAGAACATCACCTCGCATAGCATCTGCCAGCTTCCTGCCGACGGCAAAGCAGCCGACGATTACTGCTCGAACGTTTTGCGCTATGGCATGAAGCGCGACTTCAATCTGTGGCTGGCCTCGCTCGGCGATACCGCGCCGGTGAAAACGCTGGCGGAGTTCCGCGCCTGGAATACGGCCCATCAGGCCGACGGCGCGATCCGCTATGGCCAGGGACGCCTCGACGCCGCCGATGCGGTGGATCTCGAAAAGGACAAGGCCCGGTATGAAAGAAACCGGGCCGAGGATCTGGTCCTGACACGTGAGGAGGGGCTCGACGCCGCGCTCACCACGCATAAGCTCGACGTCCTCATGTTCCCGGAAGCCAACGGCGCCAATTATGCCACCAAGGCCGGTTACCCGATTGTCGTCGTCCCCTTTGGCCGCGTGATCAACGATAACCCGGGCGCTAAAGGCGCGCAGGACATGGTCAAGCCGTATGGCGTCAGCTTCGTCGGCGGTCACTGCGAAGATCCGAAGGTATTGGGCATCGCCTACGCCTTCGAGCAAGCCACGAAGAAGCGGGTTCCCTCGCCGCATACGCCTTAGTGAATGAACCGTCTTAAGGACGCTTTTCGGGAAAAGCGCACGACCGTGGGTCTTTGGCAGGCGCTTGCCAATGGGCTGACGGCGGAGATTTGTGCGGGCGCGGGGTTTGATTGGCTGATGTTCGACGCCGAACATGGGCCCAATACCCTGACGACGTTGCTCGCGCAGCTCCAGGCCGTCAGC
>CANJEU010000209.1 GCA_947473445.1 Fidelibacterota bacterium
GAAAGAACGTCCGTCGCCGCTTCCGCGTCGATCAGGACCTTGATCCGGTGACGCACGGCTTCGGCCGAATGAGCCTCCGCCCCGCTTGCCGATGGCAGGCTCTGGGTGAAGAAGTACTTGAGCTCGAATATGCCCCGCGGGGTCGACATGTATTTGTTCGTCGTCACCCGGCTTACGGTACTTTCATGCATCGCGATCACATCTGCGACATCGCGCAAGATCAGCGGGCGCAGGTGCGTTACACCGCGGCGGAAGAATTCCTCCTGCTGTGTAACAAGTTCGGTCGCGACCTTGAGAATGGTCTCGGCGCGCTGATGCAGCGCCTTCACAAGCCAGTTTGCTGACTGCAGCTTTTCCGCCAAAAACGCTTTGTCGGCTTTGCTCGCGGAGGTTTTGGTGACGTCGGCGATGTACTTCCGGTTCACCAGCACACGCGGCAGCGTGTCGGAATTCAACTCCACACGCCAACCACCGTCGGGGCGGGCCGACATGATGACATCGGGGATGACCGTGTCATTCATATGCCGGTCGAACCGGAGCGCGGGCTTGGGGTCGAGCGCGCGGACCTCGGCGATCATGTCGTGAACATCCTCAAGCGACACGCCGCAGACTTCACGCAGCTTCTTAAGATCGCGCGCGGCAAGCAGCTCGATATTCTCGACGAACGCGGCCATGGCCGGGTCGTAGCGATTGCGGTCCTCCAACTGGAGGCGCAGACATTCTTTTAGATCGCGCGCGAAGATGCCCGTAGGGTCGAACCGCTGCAGGACGGCCAGGATGCTTAAGACCTTGGCGATATTAATGCCGAGATTGTCCGCAACTTCATCGAGCGGTGTGCGCAAGTAGCCGCTCTCGTCCAATTGATCGATCAGGTAGAGGCCGATGAATCTGTCGGTCGCATCGCCGAAGGCCATGTTCAGCTGCTGCATGAGATGACTGCGCAGATCGGGGACATCGGCCACCAGATTTTCGAAGTCCGGATGTTCGCCGTCGCCTCCGCCGGCGCCCCACGTCTCTGAATTGGCCGTGTCGATGGGAGGGCGGTCGTCATCGCCAAGGCTGGGCTCGTTGCCTTCCAGGGCGGCTTCGACATCGAGGGGCGATTCGCTTTGCCCATCGACGGAATCGACGATTGAAAGTCCGTCGTCGCTGCGATCGTCGGCGTTGCCGGCGCTTTCGGCGAGCGCGCCCGCTTCCGCGCCATCATCGGTTTCGAGCAGCGGGTTCGATTCCAATTCCTGCTCGATGTACTCGTTCAGCTCCAGTGCCGAAAGCTGCAGCAGCTTGATCGCCTGCTGAAGCTGCGGCGTGATAACGAGACTTTGAGACTGTCTGAGGTCTAACCGCGGCGAGAGCGCCATTTTCGTAAAGTCACCTCGCCTTACAGACTGAAGCGCTCTCCAAGATAGACGCGCCGCACGCCTTCGTGCGCGACGATCTCGGACGGGCGGCCCTCCATGAGCACAGTGCCTTCGTGAAGAATGTAGGCGCGATCGATGATGTCGAGCGTCTCGCGCACGTTATGATCGGTGATGAGCACCCCTAAACCTCGGTCTTTAAGGTGCGAAACCATTTCGCGGATTTCACCGACGGCGATGGGATCGATACCCGCCAAGGGTTCGTCGAGCAGGATGAAACTAGGGCGCGAGGCCAGGGCGCGTGCGATTTCGCAGCGGCGGCGTTCGCCGCCCGACAGGGCCAGCGCAGGCGAGCGGCGCAAATGTTCAATTGAGAATTCGCGCAAGAGCGAGTCGACCAGCGCATCCTGCGCGGCCTTTTCCTTCTCGACCACCTCGGCAACCGCGCGGATATTTCCCTCGACCGTCATGCCCCGGAAAATTGAGGCTTCTTGCGGCAGATAACCGATACCAAGACGGGCGCGGCGGTACATCGGCAACGGCGTGATGTCCTGGCCGTCAAGATAGATGCGCCCCTTATCGGGCGTGATCAGCCCCGTCACGCAGTAGAACGATGTGGTTTTGCCCGCGCCATTCGGCCCGAGCAGTCCCACCGCTTCGCCGCGTTGAACGCCCAGATTCACGTCGCGCAGCACGGGGCGGCTTTTGAAAGTCTTGGCGAGACCGCGCACGGCAAGGCCCAAGGGCGGCACGCCGGTTTCGGGGACGTTTGGGGTCGCGCGCGTCGGCGCGGTATCGGGGGTCATGGCTTGGCCTTCGAGGTGGCGGGGGCGGGCGGAGCGACGGGATCGGGCGTCGCGCTCGGTGCGATCAGAGCCCGCACGCGCGGGTTTTCTCGGGTTCCTGCCATGCCGGCTTCCTTGGCGCTGCCGTAGATGCGGCTGGTACCGCCCCTGACGTTCACGACGGCAAAGCCGCCGCTGAGGACATTCTGGTTTTGCGTCAGCTTGACGTTACCATCGAGCGTGACAATGCCGGTTTCAATATTGTAGCTCGCGCGTTCACCGCGCACGGTTTCCTTTGGGGTCTCGACACGCACGTTCCCAAAACCCTGCAAGAAGGTGATATCGCCCCGGCCGCGTGCCGCAGTCGCGACGCCCGTCGCCTTCGCGGCGGGTTTTGCTCCGGGCGAATCTTCACGGAAGAAGGCGATGAGCTTATCGGCGAAAACACGGCGCTTTTCGCTGTCCTCGGCGACGGCGTCGCCTTCGGCCACCGCCACGCGTTCGGTCGCCCAATACTGCAGTGCATTGTGCGCCGTCACGGTGCCGTCGGCATTGGCGAGACGTACAAGTTTGCCTTCGAGGACGAGTACGCCTTTATCGAAATCGTAAACGGCGGACTCGCCGGTCGCGGTTTCTTCGGCCGAGCGCATCGAGACATTGCCGGCGGCGAACACGCGGTAAACTTCGTCGCCGCCTTGCGGGCGGGCGCGGTAGTAAGCGATAAGTTCGTCACCGACGATACTGACTTCACCTTGCGAGGCTTTGGCGTTGCCGCGTGCGATGACGCGCCGCGCGTCGGTCTGAACTTCGATGCCTTTCTCGGCGTCGACGACGATGGGCTGATCGGAGTCCTGCGGCATGAAGGTCAGCGATTGCGCGAAGGCCGGCGCACTCGACACCGCGAGCAACGCAGCCAAAATCAGGTGACGAGGCTTCATCGTGTCGCTCCGACGGGTTTAGCGGACGCCGGCGCGGGAGATACTGCGGCAGGCTTATCGGTCGCTTTGCTATTGATCACAAGACGCGACTTTCCATTGAATTGAACCGTACGGCCCCGGTCGGTGATATGAAAACCGTCCTGCGCCTGCATGGTGCCAAGCGGGCCTTCACCCGTCACGGGCGCCGAGCCGCTGGCCGAGCCTTCCTCGAGATTCACGAACGCTTTTTCGGTGCGAAACCGAAAGCCGTCTTGCTCACCCACGTCGACGTTTCCCGAGAGATCGAGTTTCTGTTCGCCGCGGTTATAAAGGCCTTCTTTGGCTTTGGCCGACAGAAATTTGCCGTCGTTGCGGGTGATCTCGGCGGCGGGCTCGTTCAGCTCGATCGTGTCCTGATCGCTCGGACGCTGGCGCACGCCGCTTGCGAGGACCGAATAGGGCTGCCCCTCATCGTCAGTCCCGAAATAGCGCGCATTGGTCATGCTGAGGCTTTCGCCGCCGCCGGCATCGGACATTTCAGTTCCAATCCGGTAGCGGTCCTCGTCGCGGCGCAGCTGCGGCAACAGCACGACCAGCAGCAGCAATAATCCAGCGGCCGACGGCAGCGCGATTTTCATCATCGCTACAAAACGGCTGTACTGTGCCACTGAGTTGGCCACTGACGTTTCGCGCGGCGACCACGTGGCGAAACGTTCCGGGTCGCCCTTGGCCTCGGGTTCGTGCGGCGCGGGGTCGCGCGGGGAACTCATACGGCGCCCGCGCGCAGGATGTCGTGCATGCGCAGAATGCCCACGGGCTTGCCTTCGTCGACCACAAACACTGAGGTGATCTTCCACTCGTTCATCAGCCGCAGAGCTTCAGGCGCCAGTATTTTTGGCGACGTGAACTTCGGCGTTTTGGTCATGACGCCTGCCGCCGTAAGCGTGAAGAGATTGTCACCGATGTAGCGGCGCAAATCGCCGTCGGTCACGATGCCGATGAGGTGCCCGGCCGCATCGACCACGCCGGCAACGCCAAATGTTTTTTGGGTCATCACGAGCACGACGTCGGACATCGGCGTTTCCGGCGTGACGAGCGGCAGCTCGGCGCCGGCGTGCATGAGATCATGCACCTTGAATAGCTTGCGGCCGAGATGGCCGCCGGGATGGAAAACCTTAAAGTCTTCCGCGGTGAAGCCGCGGCGCTCGAGAAGTGCAACCGCAAGGGCATCGCCCATCGCAATCGTAAGCGTGGTGGAGGTCGTTGGCGCCTCGACCACTGCGCAGGCTTCGCCGACGGGGGGTAAGGCAAGCACGATATCGGCGCCTTGGCCGAGGGTCGAGCCGGGCTTGCTGGTAATGGCGATGAGCGGAATGCCGAAGCGGCGCGTGTAGGCGACAAGGTCGCGCAGTTCACCCGCTTCGCCGGAATTTGAGATCGCGATGACGGCATCGCCCTTGGCGATCATGCCCATATCACCGTGGCTCGCCTCACCTGCGTGGACGAAGAACGCGGGCGTTCCGGTCGAGGCCATGGTGGCCGCGATCTTGCGGCCGACATGCCCGCTTTTACCGACACCCGATACAATCACCCGCCCCGTGACTTTCGCTAAAGTGTCGATCGCCGTGACGAACGCGTCCCCAAGATTTTGGGCCATCGCTTCTAAACCGCCGCGCGCGTGCTCCAGCACGCGCCGGGCCGACGCGAGGTCGGCGGCGCTGGAAGAAGACGAAGTTACTGTCGCGGTTGAAGAAAGTGCCATAC
>CANJEU010000210.1 GCA_947473445.1 Fidelibacterota bacterium
CCGCGCGCGACATCGTCGCGACCAGCGTCGCAGCTCTCGGGAAAGGCTGGCGCAACCGCGACGTTGAAGCCGTCGGCCTGCGCCGGACCCGCTGAGCCGCCATGGGTTTTGCCGCTCACATCGAGACCCCTGCCCTCGCCCCGGCGGACATCGATGAAGTCCGCGCCAAGGTGCAGGCTGCCGGTTCCTCTTTCTATTGGGCAATGCGCTTCATGCCCCAGGGGCGGCGTGAAGCGCTGTTTGCGATTTACGCCTTTTGCCGCGAGGTCGACGATATCGCCGACGGAATGCAGAGCAGCGCCGATAAGACCAGCGCCCTCAACGCATGGCGCAAGAAGATCGACGACCTGTTTGCCGGCCGCCCGACGGACGCGATCACACGCGTGCTTGCCGAAGCCGTTCAAAGCTTCGGCCTCCGGCACGCCGACTTCATGGCCGTAATCCAAGGCATGGAAATGGATGCGACGGGTCCGGTCCTTGCGCCGAGCCAACAACAGCTCGATCTTTATTGCGATTGTGTGGCCGGGGCGGTTGGACGGTTATGCGTGCATGTCTTCGGTGAGGCCGAGGCCGGGCAGCGAGTGGCGGACCGTCTGGGACGGGCCCTCCAACTAACGAATATCCTGCGCGACGTTGAAGAGGACGCCGGCATCGGACGACTCTATTTGCCGCGCGAGCTTCTGGCGCGGGAAGCCTTGGCCGGCCTAGCGCCCACCGACGTGGCACGCGATGCGCGTCTTCCAAGGGTAACGTCTGAGCTCGGCGCGATGGCCGAACAAGCCTTCGCCGAGGCTGAGATCGCATTGGCCGCGTGCGACCGCGCCAAGATGCGCCCCGCGGTCGTCATGATGATGGTGTACCGCCGCCACCTTGAACGGGTACGCGCCAATGGATGGCGTCCGCTTCCACCGCGCACAGGGTTCGCTCGCACGCGCGCGAAGATCGAGAAGCTGATGATCGCCCTGCAATACGGGCTTTTTTAAACGATGCGCGTTCATATCATTGGCGCAGGACTTGCCGGGCTTGCCGCCGCCGTCCATCTGCGCGCCTCCGGCTCGCACTTGCGTCTCTATGAGGCCGCGCCCCGGGCCGGCGGGCGTTGCCGCTCCTACCACGATCCGCAGCTTGGCTGCGTGATCGACAATGGCAACCATCTTCTTATGAGCGGCAATTCTTCCGTCATGGCGTACCTCGATGCGATCGGCGCTCGAGACAGGCTGACCGGGCCGGCCACGGCCGACTATCCGTTCCTTGATGTCAGCACCGGCGCGCGCTGGACCATTCGTCCGACGCGCGGAAGGATTCCGTGGTGGATTCTGGACGCCGGTCGCCGCGCCCCTGGTACGACACCGGCATCCTATCTCTCCGTCCTGCGCCTGCTCCAAGCATCGCCCCATCAGACAGTCGCCGAGATCATAAAGCCGGGCACGGATCTCTACCGAAATTTCTGGGAACCTTTGACCGTCGCGGCCCTCAACACTGCCCCGGCCTACGCCGCCGCCGCACTCATGTGCCCCGTCCTGCGCGAGACATTTTTGAAAGGCGCGGATGCGTGCCGTCCACTGATGGCGCGCATAAGCCTTGGCGACGCACTGGTTGATCCCGCGCTGACAGCACTGGCCGCGGCAGGCGCGGAACTCCGATTTGGATGCCGCGTACGTTCTCTGATTACGGATCTAAACGTCGTCACGGGGCTCGAGACCGACAATGGCCCCGTTACGGTAGAGCCCAACGATATCGTCATTCTTGCGGCGCCCGCTTGGGTATCCGAAACCCTCGTGCCCGGCCTTTCCGTTCCACCGCCCGGTGAGCCGATCGTGAATGTGCATTATCGGCTCGCCCAACCTGCAACACCTGCTGGCGAGGTGAAAATCATCGGGCTTGTCGGCGGCCTCGCGCAATGGGTCTTCCTGCACGGCGACCTAGCCTCGGTCACCATCAGCGCCGCCGGCGCCGTTGCCGAGGACGACGCGGATGTGATTGCTGCACGCTGCTGGCGCGACGTCGCGCTTGTACTCGGGCAACCGCAGGCGAAAGAGCCGCCCGCGCGCGTCATCAAGGAAAAACGCGCGACCTTCGCCCAAACGCCCCAGGCTATCGCACGACGGCCGGACGCCGCGACGGACATTACCAACCTCTTGCTCGCCGGCGACTGGACCGCTACAGGACTCCCGGCAACCATAGAAGGCGCGGTACGCTCGGGCGAACGCGCCGCCGCTCTCGCCCGTGATCTCATGGGCGCGCAGCGCACAAAGGCCGCTTGAGACGATGAACGTCGACACTCCCCTACCCCACGCCCGGCTTGGCGCCGCTGATCTTGATAGGGTCATCGGCGAAGCCGCGGCCGCGCTGAAAGCGCGCCAGAAATCCGACGGCCATTGGGTCTTCGACTTGGAGGCCGATGCGACGATCCCAGCCGAATACATCATGCTCAACCATTATCTGGACGAGCTGGAACCTGAGATCGAAGCGCAGCTCGCGGACTACCTTCGCAGCATTCAAGGTGACCACGGCGGCTGGCCACTGTTCTACAAGGGCGACCTCGATATCAGCGCGTCGGTGAAGGCCTACTACGCACTGAAACTTGTCGGCGATGATGTCGATGCGCCCCACATGCAACGCGCCCGCGCGGCGATTTTGGCGCGCGGCGGCGCCGAAGCGGCCAATGTCTTTACGCGTTACGCACTCGCCCTATTCGGCGAAGTGCCATGGCGTGCTGTGCCCGTGATGCCGGTCGAGTTGATGCTCGTTCCCCGCTGGTTCCCGGTCACTATCTACCGGTTCTCGTACTGGTCGCGCACCGTGATAGCACCGCTCCTGGTGCTGGCTGCGCTGAAACCTTGCGCTAAAAATCCGAGAGGCGTGCGGGTCGCGGAACTCTTCCGGACTCCGCCGCACGAGATCAAACGCTGGCTTCACAATCCGACAGGAAGCTGGGGCGGTGGAATATTTCTTTGGATTGATAAGATTTTGCGCGTCGTTGAACCGCGCTTTGCGAAGGCGATGCGCGCACGGGCCATTGCGCAAGCGGTGGCGTTTTTCACCCCGAGGCTGAATGGCGACGATGGCCTTGGCGCGATCTATCCGGCTATGGCGAACGCCGTCATGGCGATGGAAGCGCTTGGCTACGCCAAGGATCATCCAGACCTTGTGACGGCAAAAAGTGCGATCAAGAAACTCCTGACGCCCGGCGAGGGCAAGACTTTCGTTCAGCCTTGCGTCTCGCCGGTGTGGGACACGGGTCTTGCCGTGCACGCGGTGATGGAAGCCGGCGACCACGATGCAAGCGTCAAGGCCAGCTGCGACTGGCTCACGGACAAACAAATTTTAGACGTCGCCGGCGATTGGGAAGTCAAACGCCCAGGTCTGCGGCCAGGGGGCTGGGCGTTCCAATACAATAATGCGCACTATCCTGATGTGGACGATACGGCCGTTGTCGGGATGGCCTTGCATCGCGCCGATCCGGGAAAACACGCCGAAGCTATCGCGCGCGCCGCGGAATGGATCATCGGCATGCAAAGTACGAATGGCGGCTGGGGCGCTTTCGACATCGACAATAACGACGCTTATCTGAACAACATTCCATTTGCTGACCATGGCGCGCTACTTGATCCGCCTACCGCCGACGTCTCGGCAAGGTGCGTCAGCTTCCTCGCGCAAATAGGTTACGAGCCCACCCACCCTGCCATTGCGCGCGGGGTCGCCTATCTCAAGGCTGAACAAGAGGCCGACGGAAGCTGGTTTGGCCGCTGGGGCACCAACTACATTTATGGAACATGGTCCGTGCTCTGCGCCCTCAACGTCGCGGGCGAGGATATGCAGGCTCCGTACATCCGCCGCAGCGTCGCGTGGCTGCTCGAACATCAGAACGCCGATGGCGGCTGGGGAGAAGACGGCGCGACCTATTGGAAAGAGCGCCGGTACGAATGCAAGGCGAGTACCGCTTCACAAACGGCCTGGGGCGTCCTTGCGCTGATGGCCGCGGGCGAGGTCGATCACCCTGCGGTGAAACGCGGCGTGGATTTCCTCGTCAACGCGCCGCGGGAACCCGATGGCCGCTGGGTTGAACCCTGGTATACGGCAGTCGGATTTCCGCGGGTGTTTTATCTCAAGTACCACGGCTACGCGGCGATCTTCCCGCTGTGGGCGCTGGCCCGTTATCGCGAGCTCAGCGCCAGCAACACCAAGCGGGTACGTAGCGGCATGTAGCCGCTACGACTGCTGGCGCGGTGATTCCGAGGGCGTCAGCGAGCCGATCTTGCACCGTTGGCCGTCAACCAAGATTGTTCCGAAACGATCAAGAGTGCCCTGCGGACGGGCATCGATCCCGATGCCGATGGCATAGGGAAGACCCATGCACGGGCCAATGAGGTCCGCGCGGTACCACTGGCGATTGCGCGTCTGCAGGAAGACCGTATCGTCGCTTACAGCATGGAAGTCTCGAACGTTTCCATGATTGGCGAACGGAATAGAAGCCTGCGGGCCGATCGGGGTGGACGCGTAATCCGCGCCGCCAGCACAGCCGGCAACAAGTGCGGACAAGGCCGCTACAGCGAGAAACTTGCTCATATTTCCTCCAATAGGTTCATGGTGGAAACATAAGCGCGCGAGGTGGCACGCAAGTGGTAGGATTGCGGCAAGATCAAGGAACTCTAGCCCATCGATTCGCCGGAAAAAATGTCACCGCATCTTCAGTTAGGCGTCGTCGCCGGGCTCAAATTCGAGTCGGACATCATCCGCAGGAGAGCCGCACATGAAGGCATCGCGGATCGAATCCTGGTGGGCGAGGGTCTTGGGCGCGCGGCCGCGCGCGCGGCCGCGA
>CANJEU010000211.1 GCA_947473445.1 Fidelibacterota bacterium
GATCTGCCGGCCTTAAAGGCGCTGATGGATGCCGCGATTGGAGAGCTGCAGAAACCGTTTCTGAGCGCGGAGCAAATCGCCTCGAGCCGGATGACGATGGGGCTCGACACACAATTGATCGAAGACGGCACTTATCTGGTGGTCGAGAGCGGCGGCCTTTTGGCCGGCTGCGGCGGATGGAGCCGGCGCGCGACCTTGTACGGCGGCGATCATTCACCCGGGCGCAGCTTGGACCTTCTCGACCCCGCCAAAGACGCCGCGCGCATCCGCGCGATGTATACGAACCCTGCGTTCGCCCGCCGCGGCGTGGGGCGGCTGATTATCGATGTGTGCGAGGCGGCCGCGCGCGCGGAAGGATTTGGCCGCATGGAATTGATGGCGACCCTGGCCGGCGCCCCGCTGTACCGCGCGTGCGGATATCACGTGATCGAGGACATCGTGGAACGGCGCGGCGGCGCGCCGGTTCCGATGCAGCGGATGGGCAAAGTGTTTTAGCGGGCAAGAGGCGCACGCCCCGCCTTATCCGAGCATCAGACTGATGATCGTTCCCACAATTGCGAGCGCCACCAGCGCCGTTATCCTTTCGGACAAGGATGGCGGCGGCGGGTTGCGCGCGTCCACCGCCTGACCGCGCCAGGGTTCAGGCTTGCCGCAATAGGCGCACGCCGGGGCGCGGTCCCATCGATTGGTGCGACAGTTGGCGCGGGGCACGTAGAGCGCGACGGAATGATTGCAGGCCGGGCAGATGACGCGGTTGCGGTCCTGCGCGTGCGGCCAGTGATAGCGACACTGCGGACAGAACGAGGCGCCCTCGCCGAGCCGGTGGCCGCAATTGGCGCATGGGATCAGACCTGACGCTAGCGCTCGTGGATGGTCGCTCACACTCCCCCCGCCCGGTTCCCGGCCGATCATTCTAAGCCGAGGAAAGGGTGGGGCGAACAGGACTGTTACAGGATGGGCGAGAGGGGCGCCACCAACGCCCCATGAGGCGCGGGCAATTCCCGCTGATACTGGAATGACATAGCGCACGCCATGAGATTTCCCGAGTTGCGGGAACTAACTGTACCCAACACGCGTTTCAATACCAGCCTTGTACTGTGTCCAGCGCTCGCTGCAGCGGCGGGCGTTAGATGTCGCTCGAAGACGGCAGATACGCCGAGCAGACAAACAGGCTGAGGCAGCAGAAGAAAATGGCAACGGCTTGGGGCAGCGTTTCAATCACGGCGACACCATAGAAAAACTAACGTGCGTCTCTTACGGGTTTGCAACGCGCTCCCGCGGAAAAGGTGCCTGTCCTTGAAAAGAATGTTTGGAAAAGAATCTTTGAGTCGAAGGGCTTGCCGCATTCCCGCCGCTTTGTGGCAACGCCGCGCCGATATTGTTTCGAATTTGGACCGCTTATTAGGGGAGACCATCCATGACTGTGGTACTGATCGTTGAGGACGACGTCGCGATGCGTGGGCTGACGGAGCTGTCTCTCAACGAATTCGGGTATGAGACGCTGATTGCGGGCGATGTCGAGAGCGCGCTGGAGATTTTGCGCTCGCCCGCGCGCATCGACGTGCTGTTTACCGATATCTACCTGAATGAACATGTGCACGGCGGCTGCGACGTTGCCATCCAAGGCGCCAAGCTGCGCCCCGACCTTCGGGTGCTTTACACAACCGGCCATGTGCTGGTTCCCGGCGTGCGGTCGAAGTTCGTCGAAGGCGCCGGATGCATCGGCAAGCCGTATGCGATCGAGCAGGTGCACGCCGCGCTGCAGGAATTGTTGCTGCCGGTTGCGGCCTAGAGCTCCGGCGCTATGCGCGTCGCGCACGGCGGCCGAGAAAACAGATAACGACCCCTCATCCGCCTTCGCTGAAGCTACGGCGGGACAGGACTTACCCTCTCCCCTTTCAGGGGAGAGGGTAAGGCTTGAGGTCCTATGCCACGTCCCGCGCGTGCTGGTTGAACCACGCGAGGGTGCGGGTCCAGGCTTCGGCGGCGGTGGTTTTATTGTAGCGTTCGGGCGTGGCGTCATTGAAGAAGCCGTGCACTGAATCCGGGTAGATCCGGCCTTCGAACTTGATCTTGTTTTTCTTGAGCTCAGCCTCTTGCGCCGGCCAGTTGGTCATCAGGTTCTTGTCGAGCGCGCCGTGATGGACAAGGACGGCCGCTTTGATCTTGGGCACGTCTTCGGGTTTGGTCTGCGCGCCGTAGAAGGGCGCGGCGGCCGCGAGGTCGGCGCCCATAATACCGGCCAGGGTGTTCGAGAGACCGCCGCCGAAGCAGAAGCCCGTCGAGCAGACCTTGCCGTTGCCGTCTTCGCGGGCTTTCAACCACATGGCGGCGGCGAGGAAATCGGCTTGTCTTTTCGCAGGGTCGAGCTTGCTGAACAGTTCGCCGCCCTTGAAGTCATCGCCCGGATAGCCGCCGACCGAGGACAGCGCATCGGGCGCGAAGACGTTGAAGTTCTCGAGCGCGAAACGGCGCGCGACGTCTTCGGTGTGCGGATTCAAGCCGCGATTTTCATGAATGACGAGCACGCCGGGCAATTTCGCCGGCGTTGCGCTGCGCGTATCGGCGCTAAACGGGCGCACGAAATAACCCTTGATATAGCCGTGGCCATCGGGCGACGGGATGGTGACGTAGCTGGCCTTGATACGTTCGTCGTCTTTCCGGATCTGCTGCGCGGCGGCGTAGTTGGGCATCAAGGCCTCGACCATCGCCGCGACGGAAAGACCGCCGACCGCGTAGCGGCCTAACCCTGCGAAAAAGTCACGGCGGCCGATTTCGCCGTGAATGAACTGTGAATAGAGATCGACCGCTTCCGCGGGCAGTTTCTTGCGTTCGTTGGTCTGGTCCATGGCGTAGCTCCCCTTGCCCAAGATGTACGCGCAATTATCTACCGTCTGGACGGTCTGTCCACGGGGAGATTGGGCGCCGATCTGGGATAAATGGCCCGACTCTGGGCAGCCGAAGCACCCCAGCGTAACAATTTTGCGTCCATAGGTATTGTACAGCGGCCAGAACCTCAGTCTGTGGACGATCCCATGCCGCGACGCACGCCGACCTTCTCAATCTCTATAGAGTGGGAAAATGCCCGCTTCGCGGAATTGGAGCGTACGCGCCGTATGCTTCGTGAATTGCGCCGCCAACTGTTGGCGTTACCGCCACCGGCGCGCCCGCCGCAGATAAATTTCCTGTTCGACCGCCGGACGATCGACAGCGCGATGGTCGAAAGCGTGATCGCTGCGGAATTCCAACCCGAGACCGTTCCGGCCGGTACGCGCATCATTCCTAACGAGGGGCTGCGCTACTATGAACAAAAGACCTTCGGCGCCCGCCTCTATGACGGCGAACTGACCCTTTTTCTCGATAGCGATGTGGTGCCGGAACCCGGCTGGCTTGAGGCCATGCTCGAGTCTTTCGAGACCGCCGACGTCGGCGTCGTCGCGGGCGCCACCTATATTGAATGTGAAAGTTTCTACAGCAAGGCGTTCGCCTTGTTCTGGTTCTTCGGCTTAAGAGATCCGGCGGCGAATTTGGAACGCGCGACGTTTTTCCACGCCAACAATTGTGCGTTCCGCTCCGAAGTATTCTTGGCGCATCCCTTCCCCGATCTGCCGATCTATCGCGGCCAGTGTTCGGTGCTGTGCCACCGGCTGGAAGAAAGCGGTATTAGCATCTACCTTCAGAAAAAGGCGCGCGTGGCCCATCCTGTCCCGCAAACGGCTTGGTATTTCCTGGCCCGCGCCATGAATAACGGCCGCGACGAGGTTCTGGTGCAGGACCTCGTCGCGCGCAGGAATCGCCCGCCGTTGCGCACGGTCTTTTGGAACTTCCGCGCCGGGATGCTGAAAAGTTTTCGGAAGATTCGCGGCCATGCGCGCGACGTCCAGCTGACGCCGGTAGCCGCCGTCGCCGCCTATGCGGTGGCGCTGGCCTACTTCGGATTAAAGGCCATGGGCGAGCTGATCACACACCTTCGGCCGAATCTGGTTGCGCGGCTTTTCCCGGTCTAACCATCGCCCGCTCCGGCGCGCCGCCGGCAAGCCCGCGCGCGCCACGTTACGGGCTACTCGCCTCTGATTTCCGCCGCCTGCGCCAACCGGGTCCATTCAGCGGCGCCCCGCACGAAGGCCTCGCGAAGGCAGGGCGTCGCGATAAAGCTCGCGCGCTCTTTGGCCTGCTCGGCGTAGCGCCGATAAAGTTCACTGAGGCGGGGGGCTGGATCGGGCGTCGTCATCATGGCCCGGAGCGCCCGCGACGGGATGGACGCCGAGTCGCAGATCCGGAGCGATGAGGCGCCTTGGCTTCATCGAACGCTTCGACCGCCAACGCCAGTTCGTCCCAGTGGCCTGCCAGGGCTAGCATATCACCGCAGTACGGCGGGTCCTGATAGGTCGAAGCCAGCTTACGGGCGTTAACAGCTTTCGCGCGGAACACTTGGGGGATCAACTTCGTCATGCTGATCAACTAAGCTGAAGCCGAGGGCGGATCGGTACGTGTTCGTACACACGGCGGCAGTTTGCATATTTGAAGTGCCCGATGCTCCCATGGAGATGCAGTGATGGCGTTACGCTCAACCGAGGCTTGCGGGTGAATTCTTACAAAGCCGGGCAATCCCAGAATCGGCTGCTGGCATCCTTGGGTCGGGAAGATTTCGCACGGCTGGAGCCGTACCTCAAACCCGTGATTTTGAAGTACAAGCAATCGCTGCACGAGGCGGGCCAGCCTATAAAGTTTGTTTATTTTCTTGAAGCGGGCGTCGCTTCAAATGTGAACGTCATGAAAAACGGCGACGCC
>CANJEU010000212.1 GCA_947473445.1 Fidelibacterota bacterium
CGCCGCTGGGCTTGAGGTCGACGAGCACGGGCGTAGTGTCGGAAAGTTCGTTGAGGCGCTTGAGGTCGCTCTTGATGCCGAGACGGCCGGCGATGGCGGTGAGATGGATGATCGCGTTTGTCGATCCGCCGATCGCCAGCAGCACGCGCAGGGCGTTTTCGACGGATTTCTCGGTGATGATCTTACTGGGGCGCATATCGCTGCCCATGAGCGAAACGGCGAGCTTGCCGCTGGCTTCGGCGATGCGCAGGCGATCCGCGTCGACGGCCGGAACCGCGGCGGCGCCGGCGGGCATCATGCCCAGAGCCTCGGCAATGGAGGCCATCGTGCTGGCCGTGCCCATTACGGCGCAGGTGCCGGTGGTGGACGCAAGGCGGCCTTCGACCTGTTCAATTTCCGCATCAGTGATTTTGCCGGCGCGGTACGTGGCCCAGAAACGGCGGCAATCGGTGCACGCGCCGAGGCGCTCGGCGCGATACCGGCTGGTGGACATGGGGCCTGTGACGACCTGCACGGTTGGAATGTCGGCCGAGGCCGCGCCCATGAGTTGGGCGGGCACGGTCTTGTCGCAGCCCCCGATGAGCACCACGGCGTCCATCGGCTGGGCGCGGATCATTTCCTCGACGTCCATGGACATGAGGTTGCGGTACTTGAGGCTGGTGGGATTGAGGAAGGTTTCGCCAAGCGAGATGGTGGGAAAATCGATGGGCAAGGCACCGGCGGCCAGGACGCCACGCTTCACGGCGTCGATCAGCGCGGGCATGTCGCGATGGCAATTATTATAGCCGCTGGCGGAATGACAAATCCCGACGATGGGCTTGTCGAGCATTTCGCGGCTATAGCCCATGGACCGGGCGAATGAGCGGCGCAAATAAATGCTGAACTTCGGGTCACCGTAATTGGTGAGACCGCGGCGGAAGCCGAGACCCTGCGGGCCTTTCTTGTCCTGCTCGCTCATTTCGATATCCTATATCCTACGAATGACCTTTCGTGCACTTTCTAAAGCGACGGGTCCAGAGGGGAGAAGAGGGATGGCGAAGGTTGCGGTCGTTACGGGCGCCGGCAGCGGCATCGGACGCGAAGTGGCGGTTGCCTTTCTGAAGGCCGGTTATTCCGTCGCCCTTGCCGGACGGCGCATCCCGGAAATGGAAGAAACGGTCGAGATTGCCGGTGGCGCCGGACAGGCGCTGATCGTTTCCACCGACGTCAGCCAGCCCGCCGCCGTCGACACATTATTCACCGAGACCAAGCGCAAATTCGGGCGCGTGGACGTGCTGTTCAATAACGCCGGAATCGGCGCACCGCGCGTGCCCTTCGACGAAATCACATTTGACGCCTGGAACCAGGTGGTCGCCATCAATCTGACCGGCGCGTTCCTATGCGCACAGGCCGCGTGGAAGATGATGAAGGCGCAAGATCCGCAAGGCGGCAGGATCATCAATAACGGATCGGTGTCCTCGCAAAAGCCGCGCCCGCACGCCGCGCCCTATACCGCGACCAAACATGCCATCACAGGCTTGACCAAAACCCTCGCCGTGGATGGCCGCCCTTTCAATATCGCCTGCGGCCAGATCGACATCGGCAATGCGGCAACCCCCATGACCGTGCGGATGACAAAGGGTGTTCCGCAGCCCAATGGGACTGTGATGGTGGAACCGACCATGGACGTGGCCGAGGTCGGGCGCGCGGTGCTGATGATGGCCGAACTGCCCTTAGACGCGAACATCCTGCGCATGACGATCATGGCAACGCAGATGCCGCTCGTCGGGCGCGGATAGGGAGGGTAAAGTCATGGACCGCAGATTCTTTCTTACTACAACGCTCGCCGCACTGGCCGCGCCGCGCGCTTTCGCCGCCGATGCGCCGCTCAAAGTCTTGGCGTCCATGGCGGTCCAAGGCGCCTTCACCGAGATCGAACCGATGATGCGCAAAGCGGGCGTCGCGCTGAATATCGAATTCTCAGCGACGGTTCCCATTGGCGAGCGTCTCGACAAAGGCGAGGCCGCCGATCTTGTGATCGTCGGCAAGGGCACCATCGACAGGCTTATGAAGGAAGGTAAGGCGCTATCAGCGACCGATCTGATGATCAGCGAAGAAGGGATCGCGGTGGCGGACAATGCACCCAAACCCGTGCTTCGCAATCTTGAGGATTTCAAGACACTCGTCGCCGGCACGCCGTCGATCGCCATCACCGCGCGCGGGGTAAGCGGCTTGCGGATGCAAAAAATGCTGCGGGACATGGGGCTTTCAGAGGTCCTCGACAAACGCACCGTGCTCGTGGACGAAGGCTTTACCGCGACACGCCTTCTCAAGGGCGAGGTGGCGATGGCCGTCCAGCAGGTGAGCGAGCTGAAGGCCGCGGGCGCAAAGAATTTCGTGCGCCTTCCCGACGAAATGCAGGTGCCGACCACCTTCAGCGTTGCCGTCATGAAAAATACCATGCGGCCCAAAGTCGCTGAGGCGGCGGTGAAGATCATGTCGTCGCCGGATGTGGCCGGAGCCTGGGAGCGTTCGCTGGTAAAGCCCCTGCATAAATAAGGAGAGCGTTTGATGCGCCGTTTCGCCGCCGCTGTGCTCGCTCTGTCCCTGGCCGCGCCCGCACCCGCCGCCGATGCGCCGCTCAAGATATTGACGCCGGCTTATGGGCAAGCGGCCCTTCAGACGCTGGAGCCTCTGATCGAAGCGCGCATCGGCGGACCGGTTGACATCGAGATCGTCGGCACAGGCGGCATTCCAGAACGCATCCTGAAGAACGAGAAGATCGACCTCGTTCTTACATATAAGGAGTCATTGGCGGACGTGGCCGCGAAGAACCGTCTGCAGACGCAGACCGATGTCGCGATTTCCAATGTCGCCATTGCCGTAGCGGACGCGGCGCCTATGCCGGTGTTCAAGACATCGGCTGATGTCGCGGCCTTTTTGAAAGCAACGCCATCGCTTGCGCGGTCCACCAGCCTCAGCGGCCAGCATATGGCCGCGGTGATCGAGAAACTGGGTCTAACCAAAGAGATGGAGCCGAAGGTTCAGACAAGCGGCGGGCTGCCGGGCAATCTTCTGAGAGAAGGTAAGGTTGCGGCGGCGGCGCAGCAGATCAGCGAACTGAAGCTTGCGGGCCTCAAGAATATCGTGCCGCTGCCCGCGGACTTGCAGAAAGACCTGGTGCTGACGGCCGCCACCGTGCAGGGCACGGCGCGCGCCGACGACGTCAAAAAGATCGTCGAACTCCTCGCATCACACGATGCCGCGCAGGCCTACGCGAACGCGGGCCTCAAGGCCTTTGAGAAGTAGCCTTACTTCCGGAACCGTAGGAAGAAGCTGCTTTTAAAGCCCGAGATGGTCACCTCTTCCGGCGGCTTGAAGCCGGCGGCTGTGACTTCCGCGATGACGGTTTTCTTGTCGGTGCGCACATGCTGCAGCATCGAAGGTGTCGTCACGCCCGGCACGTGATCGTAGTCCACGACGATGAACTGGCCGCCGTCCTTCAGGACGCGGCGGATGTCGGCCAGGATCACCTGGGGATATTCGAAATGGTGATAGACGTCGGACGTAAAGACCACATCCACCGTATTGGGCGGCAAGTTGATCGACTTGTCGCTGCCGAGCACAGTGGTGACGTTGGTGATCCCGGCTTCCTTCATGGATTTTTCGATGAAGGCGAGCAGCGGTTTGGAGATATCGACCGCGTGGACCTTACCTGAGCTACCAACCGCTTTAGAAAATACCGGGGCATAGATGCCCGTACCCGCACCGACGTCGGCGACCGTCATGCCCGGTTTAAGGCCGATGGCCGCGGCGATCTCGACGCGGTTTGCAAAGGTTTCCCGGTTCTCGGAGGTGAATCCCTTGTTTTGGGCTTCGGGATTAAGGTCTGGATTTAGATAAGTGTCATTGATGCCTGGCCGGACGCTCTGGGGTTCGGCAGCAATAACATTCGCGGCAAAGGCCATCGAGAGTACGAAAAGCAGAACGCGCATGGGCCACCTGGCATTTTCGGGTTCATTTCGAACGCGCGAGCATCCTATGCTAGCGGTTCGCGCGATCCAACCTCGGGAGGGGAGAAAATGCGTAACATGTTGCCCGTTCTTGCAGCCCTTGGGATTTTGACGACGGCAACAGCGCCCGTGCTGGCCGCCGACGTCACACAAGCCCAATTCGACAAGTGGAAGACCGAGCTTTCCAACTGGGGCCGGTGGGGCAAGGACGACGAACGCGGGACGCTCAATCTAATCACGCCCGAGAAACGCAAGCAGGCCGCTGGCTTGGTGAAGGACGGCTTTGCCGTCTCGCTGGCCCGCAATCTCGATACGGTCAAGGCGGCGGACAATAACTCGCCCTTCGAGCGGACGATGAACCCGATCCGCCCGGCAGCGTCGAGCGATCGCTTCACCATCAATTTCCACGGCAGCGCGCATACGCACCTCGACGCGCTGGGCCATCATTTCATCGATGGCAAGATGTACAACGGCTTCGCGCGCGATACCTACGTGACCGAAGCGCGCGGCGCGGAGAAAGGCGCCATCACCACAAGCGCCGAGGGTATCGTGACCCGCGGCATCCTTATCGATATTCCGCGATTGAAGGGCGTTGAGTATTTAGAACCGGGCACCGCAATCACCGTGGCCGACATCGAAGCGTTCGAAAAGATGGCCGGCGTGAAAATCGGTTCGGGGGACGCGGTGTTCTTCCGCACCGGCCGCTGGGCGCGGCGCGAGAAAGTGGGCCCTTGGAATCCCAATGAGTCGATGGCGGGCCTC
>CANJEU010000213.1 GCA_947473445.1 Fidelibacterota bacterium
CTCTCCCCCCCGCGGGCCTGGGCGGTTGAGAGCTATTGGATCATGCGCACCCCCGCCACCGGCTACCTCGGAAACCCCGGCGGGCTGGCGTTTGACGAGGTTTTTGTGGCTCAAAACAAGCTCACGGCCATGGACCAGATCGAAAAGGCGGGGATTCGCCTCGCCCACACCCTTAATCGGGCCTTCGGCGACCCGGGCGCGAATCTGCCCGGAGCTTCGCCACCTGCCAATTGACGGTCGATTTCTCCACATCCCCCTGGCACTTGCGCCTTCAGGCCCATATAAAAGGCGCCCGTTACGCCACTTTTCACCGGAGCCATCCACCGCATGTCGAGGAACGACCCGTCGTTTGCTGACCGCCAGAAAACCTCGCAGGAAGCCAAGCTGGCCCTGCTCGCAAAGGCCAAGGAAAAGTCCGTCAACTCCGCGGAGTTCGCCGAGCGCCAGAAAGAGCGTGTCGCGATCGCTGAAGCGCGTGACAAGCGCCACGCCGAACGCGATGCCGAGAAGGCCGCCCGCGCCGAGCAAATCGCCGCCGAGAAGGCCGCCGTCGAAGCCGAGAAGAAGCGTCTCGCCGAGGCTGAAAAACTTGCCCGTGAAGCTGAAGCGCAGAAGAAGATTCAAGAAGCTCTTGAATTGAAGGCGCAGCAGAAGGCCAACCGCGACGCCAAGTACGCCGCGCGCCAAGCGCGCCGCGACGAGCGCGGCAAGGGCGGCATCCCAAAGAAGAAGTAGCGTCCGCTACGTTCCGTCAAAGATCGCTGTCCGCTTTTCTTTCGTGGCGGACAGTGCCTCGTCGTGATCCCGCGTGGCGTGAACGGCCGCCTGCATCGCTGCCGCCATTTCGAGGCTCGCCGATAAGCTGATCGTCTGGGCCTGGCGCAGCAGGCGTTTGGTCATGCGCACCGCGTAGGGTGGATTGGCCGCAATCTGCGATGCTTTCGCCATCGCCGCACGCATCAGATCCTGTCCAGGCACAACCTCGGTGACGAGGCCCCAGGTGAGCGCGTCTTTCGCGTCAATCATTGCCCCAGTTAGGGCCATTTCGCTCGCCTTCGCAAAACCCACGATTCGCGGCAGCAACCATGCGCCGCCGTCGCCCGGGATCAAACCAACCCGCACGAAACTCTCGGCAAAGCGGGCCGTATCGGCGGCGATGCGGATATCGCACATGCAGGCGAGGTCGCAGCCCGCGCCGATCGCAGGACCATTTACGGCGGCGATCACCGGCACTTCCAGGGCGTCGAATATCAGCGGCAGGCGCTGAATTCCGTTGCGATAGTTCTCGCGCGTCTTGACCGGAAGCGCGTCGCGCAATCCCCGCCCCAGCGCCATCTGGTCGAGATCGCCGCCCGAGGAAAACGCGCTGCCTTCCCCGGTCAGTATGATCGCGCGTACCTCGGCGTTCTGATCGGCGTCTTTGAGCGCGGCTTCAAGCGCGTCGATGAGCGCCGGATCCGTGATCGGGTTGCGTTTTGCGGGAAGGTTGAGTGTCAGAACAAGAACGTGGTCGGTCCGGCGTGACAACAATGCGCTCATGGAATCTCCAAACTGTCGTTACGCCTCGCGCGTGATCTTGTCCCACTCGTCCGGTGTATTGGCGTTCACCAATTGGTCGAGCTCGCCTGGGGTCGGGGTCACGGCCGTGGCCCCGATCTGCGCCAGAATATGACGCACCGAAATGCTTTGCCCCTTCGCAAGGCTCGCGCTGACACCCTGTAAGACGCCACGAGTGTGGCTGTCCAGGCTGAGGGCGAGGGGAAGGGGATGATCGGTAAAGAAGGCGCCTTCGGGCCCTGCCGCCACCAAACGTTGGAGCAGGGGTGGCGTCAGAAGCGGCATATCTATCGGGATGACAAGCCACCGTGCCGGCCCGGCCTCAAGCCCCGCCAGCGCCGCAAGGCTTGCGGCGGGGCCCGCCCCGGCGATCGGATCGGGCAGGTCACCGCCTGGCCCGCCGCCCACAAGCACCCGCGCGGACCCTAGACTCCAAGCGATGTTCTTCATATGTTCTATCAAGGGTGCGCCCCGATACGGGAGGCAAGCCTTATCGGTTCCCATGCGGGACGAGCGACCGCCCGCCAGAATGAGGGTTGCGAATGTCGGATCGATGGCAATTCGATCGTTCATTGGATAGCAGGGGCGGGGATGGGGTGACTCCGGTGTTTTCGATCAGGCGGCGGTTGCAGGGGCGGTCCGATCAGGGCCGTATTTGTAACGATTTTATAACAACTTGGCCGTCCACGTATCGTGGGAAGGCGGGCGCGGGCATATTCGCTCTTGGCACCCCCCCACATCCTAAATTTGTACTTGCTCAGAATGTTACTGGTCGGTACTCCAGGCCGCGAAATGCGAACCAACAATGAACGTCATGGGCGCGATGCGTACTTTATATAAGGTGACCGCGGCGGGGCTCGCGGGGGTTCTTCTCTCCAGCTGCGCCCTCGGACCCGACTTCGAACGGCCGGCCGCACCGCAGGCAAATTTCAGCTCTCGTCCTCTCCCGGCCGAGACCGCGTCCGTCGACGGACCAGGCGGCGCGGCGCAGCGTTTTATGCCCGGTGAAAGCGTCGCGGGCGACTGGTGGACCTTGTTCCAATCGCCGGCGCTGAATGCATTGGTCGCCGAGGCGATCGCGAACAATCCCTCGCTTGAAGCCGCCGAGGCGAGCCTGCGTCAGGCGGAGGCGACTTACCAAGCCGAGGCGGACTCATTCTTCCCTTACGTCCAGGGCGATGCCAATTTCAACCGCGCGCAGAGCTACCAGGGTTTCCAGGGACCCGGCGCCACACGCTCACCCTATAGCGTCGCGACAGCGCAAGTGTCCGTGTCCTATTCTCCCGATATCTTCGGCGCAACGCGCCGGACCGTCGAAGGCTTCCGTGCGCGCCGCGACAATGTTGCCTTCCAAAAGGAAGCGGCGTTTCTGGCCCTTACATCGAACGTCGTACTGACGGCCATCGAGGACGCCTCGCTCAGCGCCCAAGTGGCCGCGACGGAAGAAATCCTCTCGGCCCAGAACCAGCAGCTTGGCGTGCTGCGTCAGCAACTCGAGCTGGGTGGAATCCCGGAAGTGCAGGTGCTGCAGCAGCTCACCGTGGTCGCCCAAACGCGCGCGACGCTTGCGCCGCTTTTGAAGGCTCAATCCGCCACGCGCAATCGCCTGCTGGCCTTGGTCGGTCGCTTCCCCGATCAGGACAAAGGCGAAGTGATCGATTTGACGCGTATCGCCCTGCCGCGTGATCTGCCCATCAGCCTGCCGTCCGAACTCGTGACGCAGCGTCCCGACATTCGCGCGGCGGAAGCTTCGCTGCACGCCGCCAGTGCCGATATCGGCGTTGCCACGGCCAACATCTTCCCGCAGCTGACGCTCAATGCCAGCTACGGCAGCTCCGCGGGCAGCATCCAGGATCTGTTCAGCGCCGGTACGGGCGTGTGGGGCCTTGGCGCGGGCCTTCTGCAGCCGATCTGGCGCGGCGGCGAGCTTTTCAAGCGCAGACGCGCGGTCATCGCCGCGTACGACGTGGCGGCCGCGCAATATCGCGGCACCGTCCTCGGCGCGTTCCAGAACGTGGCTGACGTGTTGCGTGCGCTCGAACTCGACGCTTCCGCCCTTGCGGCGCAAGTCGAAGCCGAAGGCGCCGCACGCGAGAACTTCGATATCGCCCGCCTGCAGCTTGAGACCGGCGGCACGAGCTTCCTATCGTTCCTGGATGCTCAGCGCACGTACCAGCAAGCGCGGATTGCGCTGGTGCAAGCGCAAGCCAGCCGCTTCTCCGATACGGCGGCATTGTTCGTCGCCCTTGGCGGCGGGTGGGAATCGCGGGAACAGGAATCTGCCGACGCCCGCACGACACAGGCTGAATAGGGCGGAAACGCCACACGAGAGGGATTGAGTCATGAATATCACCACTAAGCGCGTCATCATCGTGTTGGCCGTGGTCGGGGTCGTCGGCGGTTTGCTGTTCGGTTTCCAGATCTTCAAAGGCATCATGATCGCGAAGTTCATGAACCCGGGCACCCTGCCGCCGCAGACGGTGTCCACCATCGCCGCGAAGGTGCAGGACTGGCAGCCCACCATCTCCGCCGTCGGCACATTGCGCGCCGCACGCGGCGCTGACCTATCGGTGGAAACCGCCGGCATTGTCGACGAGATCAATTTCGAATCCGGCCAGGAGGTGAAAGCCGGAACGGCCCTCGTGCAGCTGCGCGTCGAGGACGAGCAAGCGCGTCTCGAATCCCTGCAAACTTCGGCGCAGCTCGCCCGCACGCAGTATGAACGCAATGTGAAGCAGCTCGAAGCCAAGGCCATCAGCCGCGCCTCGCTGGATGTGGATGCGGCCAACCTCAAGAATGCCGAAGCCGCGGTCTCTGAACAGCGCGCGATGCTCAATAAGAAGATCGTGCGCGCGCCGTTCGCCGGCCGGCTGGGGGTGCGCCTCGTCGATGAAGGCCAGTACATCATGCCGGGCACCGCCGTCGTGACATTGCAGGATCTCAGCTCCCTCTATGCCGACTTCTACCTGCCGGACCAAGATGCGGTGCGCCTTCAGGCGGGCCAGAAAGTCCGCGTCACGACCAGCGGCACGGGCGATGAATCGTTCGAAGGCACCATCACGGCCATCGATCCGAAGGTCGACCTGAAGAGTCGCAACGTCCTTGTGCGTGCAACGCTTTCAAATGCGAAGCATCGTTTGCTGCCGGGGTCGTCGGCCGAAATC
>CANJEU010000214.1 GCA_947473445.1 Fidelibacterota bacterium
ATGCGCGGAAATTTTCGGGGTGGTTTGTAGAACAGGCGTTGCCGCATCGCGGATTCCCCCTCACGTGAACAACAAAGAATCGGCCGTGCCCGTATCGGCACCAAAAGGGGCGAAAATGAGATGCATCCCGTAAGATTACTCACGAGCCTTCGCATGCGTTGTGAGTCGTGACGTAAGCACGCGCATTACTCTATGATCGCGCTCTTTTTGGAGACGGAGACTCAAGATGACCATCGAACGCCACCAGGCCGTTCCGGGAATGTTTCGCTTTCAGATAGATGGGAAGGACGTCTTCTCATCGGTCACGGCGTCCGGCCGCCCCAAGATGATATTCGTTGCCGGTCAACTGGCGACCAGCGAGAAAGGGGAAGTTGTTGGCGCCGGGGATATGCGCGCGCAGGTCCGTCAGGTTTGCGAGAATATAAAAGCCGCCCTCGCGGCCGCGGGCGCGACTATGGACGATGTTGTGCAGACATCGACGTTCGTGACGGACTGGGGCAAATTCGCCCAAGCCCTCGATGTGCGGCAGGAATATCTGGGACAGTCGTTGCCCACCAGCACGACCGTACAAGTCGTCGCGCTCGCGCACCCCGACTATATGGTCGAGATCAGCGCTATTGCGATGCTCGAGGCGTAAGCGTCCGCATCAGGTCGGCGACAGCCTGATCGCGCGGATCGGCCGAGGCGGCGAGCGCGTTCAACACACCTTCGAAATTGCCGACGGGTTTATCCTGCGAAAGCTTTGCTTTGCCGACGACAGTGCGCACCTCAACGTCGATGCCGACAATGCCATTCATCAGTTGGGCGATATAGTCGGTCGGCGCATCGCTCACGCGCCAACGGCCGG
Organism: Fidelibacterota bacterium; assembly: GCA_947473445.1. Lineage (GTDB taxonomy): Bacteria > Pseudomonadota > Alphaproteobacteria > Rhodospirillales > Rhodospirillaceae > SHVO01. Next base: position 848 of record CANJEU010000214.1, read on the forward strand.
GCCGCTCGCGTTCGTGACGGTCCGACAGAGCTTCGAGGTTCGCGCGTAAATCCGCCGGATTTTCCATCAGGGTCATCGGTCCCGAGGCATGGATGGCGGTGTAATTCCATGTCGGGACGGCGCGTCCATCTTCGGCTTTCGTCGGATACCAGTTCGGAGACACATAGGCTTCTGGACCAAGGCAAATCACGAGCGCATCACATGGCGCGCACGAGGCGATAAGATTGGCGCGCGCGATGTGGCCGCGCAGGTGCCCGTCTTCGTAAATCAACGGAACATGCGCCGCGGCAAGCCCCGCCGGTCCGCTGACCACGACGGTGGCGAGGCGGTCAAAGCCGGCCAGCGCCTGGCGTGCTTTGTCATCGCCAAGCCGGAAACGCGCCGGCGCGAACAGCATCACGGACCGCCCTTCCGCAGCCCCGCGAGCAGAAGCGCACCGTCGAGCGGGTCACCGAGGGCCGGACTCAAACGAGCCGTCGTGCGTTCCCGCAGCCACGGCCGCATACGTGAGGAGAGACCGCCGGCCAATGAGCAGCGCGGAGCCCCTTTTACGAAAATGGTTTCAATAAATTGCTCGACGTGCAACGCGGCGCTTTCCACGATCGACCGCGCAATCTCATCATCGGCTTCGGCGAAATCGAACACGACCGGCGCGAAAGCGGCATAGTCTTTCGGTGTGGCGGTGTCCATCCACGCGATGACGCGCGGCGTTTCGTGGCTAAACCGGCTAGTGATGGCGGCGCTCAAGGGCGTAGGTTTGGTGCGTCCGTCGAGCGCTCTCAGCGCATGGCGCACCGCACTCAGGCCAAGGGCCGCGCCGCTGCCTTCGTCGGAAATGGGGAAGCCGTAGCCGCCGATCGAAAAGCTGCCGCCGTTCACTTTCACGTAGGCGATGCTTCCGGTTCCCAGAATGAGCGTTGCGCCATCTCCGCCGTTGTGGGCGCCGAGGTTCGCAATGGCCGCATCCGTCTCCCAGCGCACCTTCGCGAACGGCAGGCCTAATTTGTTCAGCGCGTCGCGTACGCCGGGACGCGAGATCCCCGCGATGCCGAGGCCGGCGCTGATGCGGGGACCCGCATCTGTGCTAAGGCCTGCGTCCGAGATGGCCTGATCGTAGGTGTCCGCAAGCGTCGCGCGCAGCTTCTCCATGCCGATCCGCGCGTTCGCCGGACCCGCTTCGCCGGTGCCGAGAATTTTGCCTGACGAATCTGAAAGGCGCGTGCGGCAGTGACTGCCGCCGGCGTCGATGCCGAGATAGAAGTCGATCATGTCACTACTTTCGGTGAGTCATCGCTTGCCGTAGGACGCCGCCCGCCGCGGCCAGCGCAGTGCGGGCGTCGTCCATGCTCATCCCGCGTGCGACCAACACTGCGGTGCGGATATCGCCCCCGGTTTGGGTCAACGCCGCGGATGCGGCTTCGGTGCTGCCCCCGGCAATGGAACGAACGATTTCCATCGCGCGCTGAACGAGCTTCTTGTTGCTCGAACGCATGGCCACCATGAGGTTGCCATGCACAAGTCCTAGCCGCAGCATGATCGCCGTCGACAGCAGATTGAGTGCGATTTTCTGCGCCGTACCGGCTTTCATCCGCGTCGATCCCGCGATCACTTCCTCGCCCGTCGGCAATAGGATGCCGAAATCCGGCGTAGTCAGAAGAGGCGTTTCCGCGTTCCCCGCGATGCCGATGGTCAAGGCTCCCGCCGCGCGCGCGGCTTCAACCGCGGCCAGCGTAAAGGGTGTTTGGCCCGACGCGGCGACACCGATCACCACATCGTGGGCCGTCACCTTTGCATCCATCACGAGCCTGCGCCCGTCGTCGGCATTGTCCTCAGCGTCTTCGACACTGGCAGTGATCGCCTTTTTCCCGCCGGCCAGCAGGTAGATAAAGCGTGCTTCGGGCCAGTCGAACGTCGGGCCAAGTTCCACGCCGTCCTGTACGGCGATGCGTCCTGAAGTCCCGGCGCCGACATAGATCAGGCGACCATCGCTGCTGCGCAAACGCTCAGCCGCGGCTTCGGCCGCAGCCGCGATGATGGCGGTGGCGGACCGCACGGCCGCGGCCGCCGCAAGCTGGCCTTCGAGCATGGCTTCCACGGCGTCGGTCGTCGGCCAGAGATCAAGCGTCGCGTAGCGGGCGCTCACGGTCTCGGTTTTGCTCATGGGTTTCGTCTCATGGGGCTTAGGCTCGCACGCCCCCGAGCCAGGTCGCAAGCACGTCCATACCATCCGCGGCACAGCGATTGACATGCACAAGGTCGGCGGCAAGGCCCGGCGCGATCCGGCCGCGAAAGCCCTCAAGTCCCAGGAACGCGGCCGGGCAACCGCTCGCCATGGTGGCGGCGGTTTCAGGGGCCACGCCCACGCTCGCAATCATATTTCGCACGGCCGTGCCCATATCGAGGTGGCCGCCCGCGAGGGTCCCATCCGGGCCCGTGAGACGGCCGTCTTTTGCGGTGATCGGTGTCCCGCCGAGCATGAAGGTGGATTTGTCCCAGCCCAGGGTCGGCATCGCATCGGTGACCAGGAAGAAGTGACCTGAGGCTTTCGCGCGCAGCGCCAGCGCGATGGAGGCGGGGTGTACGTGGTGAAGATCGGCGATGAGGCCGCACCAGCTTTTTTGATCGCTCAGGGCCGCGCCCACCATGCCCGGTTCGCGGCTGGTGAAGGGTGTCATGGCATTGAACAGATGCGTGAAGCCCCTGAGCCCTTCGGCGAGCGCTTGTTGCGTCTCGTCGTAGGTTGCGGCGCTATGTCCGGCGCAAACGATCGCGTCCTTGTCGGTCAGCGCTTTGATCGTTCCCTGCGGTACGCATTCAGGCGCCAGTGTGATCACGGTCCGTCCGCCGCGCAGGCGGGTCAGGCGTTCGAGCGCCCCTGGATCGATCGTGCGAATGCGCGCCCGGTCATGAATGCCGGCGCGCGCGGGATTCAGATAAGGACCTTCGAGATGAATCCCGAGGACGCCGGGCACTTTGCGCGCAATGGCCTCTTCAACAGCATCGATGGCTAGTTCCATCACCGCGAGGTCGTCGCTGATAAGCGTCGGCAGAAAGCCCGTGGTGCCGAACCGGCGATGAGCGGCGCCAATTGCGGCGATGCCGTCGACGGTAGGCGCGTCGTTGAACAGAACGCCGCCCCCGCCATTGACCTGGCAATCGATGAAACCCGGAAGAAGGTCGCCGCCATCCAAGGCAATCCGCGCGCAAGTTGAGGGAATCTCGTTCTCGCGGACCAGGGCCGCGATGCGAGCGCCGTCGATGACCAATGCGTGCTTCTCGAGGAAGCCGGCGCCGGTGAGGACTCGCGCGCCGATGAGGGCGGTCTGGCTCATAAAGTCTTGGTCACTTTGCTCAGATAGGGCGGCCGGTCGGGATCAAGGCCGCGGGCCTGTGAAAGCTTTACCACAGCGGCGTAAAAACTCGGGAGCCACGCGATTGGGGCAAGGGATGAATCGAGCCCGGCCGGCACGGGCAGGGCGATAACGCCGTCTTCGGAAACTTCCATGCCCGCGCACAAAACGTTCGCCCCACGCGCAGCGAAACGCTTGGCCAGCGCGATCACCTCAGGACCGGCCTGATCGGGCGGCGCCAGCATCAGAACCGGCAGTCCGTCGCGGACAATGGCGGCCGGGCCATGCTCCACTTCGGCGGCGCTGAAGGCCTCGGCGTGAATGGCGCAGGTCTCTTTCAGTTTCAGCGCCATCTCTTGCGCGACGCCAAGGCCCGGCCCACGGCTGATGACGAACAGGTTTCGCGCCGCCTCGAACGCGTGCGCCATCGACGACCAGTCGAGATGTCCGGCCGCCACGAGGCGGTCGGGGAGCGCTTCCAACGCCCTTTCAAGCCCGTCATCTTGCGCCCAGTG
>CANJEU010000215.1 GCA_947473445.1 Fidelibacterota bacterium
GCCTGGGCGACCAGTCCCAGACGGGCGCTAAAGCCCGTCCCACGGCTGGGAAGGCGCTCGCATGCGTCTGCAGATAGGGGCCATAGGAGTCGGGAAGTCGCGCAAGAGTGGCCGCGAAGCTTTCCTCCGTACGCTTATGGTCGGGCAGCGTCGCCGTGCGAACCGCGAGGTGCACTGGCGATATCATGGCCCTGCGCCCAAGCAGCGAGGCGCGACGGACCGTGGGGTGGACGGCGATGGCATGGAAATAAGAATAGGCGGCAATTGATTTGAGGGCTAATGGCGGAAGCGCTCACGATAGCACCATTAATTTCACCGCCGATAACGCAGTTAGACGGCGCGTTGCGAAAACTAGGCCCTGAAACGGGGTTAAGGTGCCCCAAGGACACAAGCCTTAAGGGACGGCCCCAGGGGAGCGTGAGGGGGTCAAAGTACCACCCAGACCGCCTCTTTATTGTAACCGCCATCCCTCGCGCCTTGCTTTCGGCCTTGCACGCCACATACTTGCTCCTTCAGCTTTATGGGGAAACTCGCATGCGCCGCACGTTCTTCGCCGCCGCCGGTCTCGCGCTGCTCACGACGGCTTCGGTCCAGGCCCAGACTTTTAAATCGGAACTACATGATCTGCGCGTCGTGAGCGTGGTCGACGGGCTCAAGGACCCATGGTCGATCGCGTTCCTCCCCAATGGGGACATGCTCATCACCGAAAAGCCTGGAAACCTTCGCATCGTGCGCGCGGGCAAGCTCGATCCGGCGCCGATCCCCGGCACGCCCAAAGTACGCTACGCCGGGCAGGGCGGTCTGCTCGAGGTGCTGCCCCACCGCGACTTCGCCAAGAACCAGATTGTCTACCTCAGCTATTCAAAGCCCAATGCCGACGCCAGCGAAGGCACGACGGCGGTGCTCCGTGCGAAGTTCGACGGCAAGCAACTCTCCGAGGTGAAAGAGATCTTTGAAGCCAAGGCTTGGAGCAAGGCCGGTCCTCACTATGCTGGCAAGTTGCTGCTCGATGGTAAGGGGCATCTCTTCATCACGGTGGGCGACCGGGGCCACGACCCGTTCGCCGGCGCCGCGCATCCCGCGCAGAACCTTATGTCCCACCAAGGTAAAGTCATCCGCTTGATGGAAGACGGGTCTATCCCGAAGGATAACCCCTTCGTCGGACGCAAGGACGCCTTGCCGGAAATCTACAGCTACGGACATCGCAACCCCCAGGGCCTCGCCATGCACCCGGTGTCGGGCGATATCTTCACCACTGAACATGGCCCGCAGGGCGGCGACGAGTTGAACCTGATCAAACCGGGCCTCAACTACGGCTGGCCGGTGATCGGCGCGGGTGTGCAGTACGGCGGCAAGCCGATTCATCCCGCCCGCGAGAAGGACGGCATGCAGAGCGCCATCCAATATTGGGTGCCGTCCATCGCGCCCTCAGGCCTGATGTTCTACACCGGCGATAAATTCCCCAAGTGGCAAGGCCAGTTGTTCGTCGGCGCGCTCGCGTCCAAAAACGTCGCGCGTCTCGACCTACAAGCCGTTGACGGCGGCGGCTACGAAGTCAAAGCCCTCGAACGTCCGCCACTTCTCTCAGGACTCGGCCGCGTACGCGAACTCCGCCAAGGCCCCGACGGCCTCATCTACATTGCCCTCGACGACCGCGCCGGCGGCGGTCTGACGTCGATCTTCCGCGTGGAGCCGGCCACGGCGACGAATTAGTACTTCAGTTTTATGGTCATCCTGGGCGAATGCCCAGGATCCAGGGTTTTCAAACCGTTGCCGTGCAGCGGCCATGAGGCTCGCGGCAGATATTAGTGTTCCATCGCCCTGGACCCTGGGCATGCGCCCAGGGTGACGGCTTTTTAGCCGGGTGCCTTCGCATTCCCCCGCGACTCGCGCGATGCACATTCCCGATTTTTTGAATCATTAAATTCACCGCGCGCGTGAAGATCGCTCGACGAAAAATCGACTTAAGCGCACGATCCTCGCAGCTTGTGCTGTTTGACATCGTGAATCCATGAGAGAGCCTGCGCGGGAGTCATGCGCCCCGCGCTCAAGAATCTGTCGCGATCTGTCTCGCGATCTGTCGCGGCTTTTAAAGGCCGCTACATCACTGTCCTGTCTCGAGAAAATGCTTTTCTGTCGCAGAAATCTGTCGCATGGCGAAAAAGTACGAGTGCGATGCTGCCGTTCCGGCGTCGCCCAAGTGTCGCCAACTGTCGCCAACTGTCGCCAGGGCAAATTCGGGCCTAACGCCTTAGCGTGCTTTGATGATTCGGAAAGTGTCGCCTGTCGCCACTGTCGCCAATCTACGCACGCTTCTTGGCTTTCGTGGCCGCGGCCGCCGCGTCCAACCGTTCCTTCAGGAATCGGCCGGTGTAGCTTGCCTGCACCTTCACGACGTCTTCGGGTGTTCCCACGGCGACAATCTCGCCGCCGCCCGAACCGCCTTCGGGTCCCAGATCGATCAGCCAGTCCGCGGTCTTGATAACCTCGAGATTATGTTCGATCACCACCACGCTATTGCCTTGGTCCACCAGCGTATGGACGACCTCGAGCAATTTGCGCACGTCCTCGAAGTGCAGACCCGTCGTCGGTTCGTCGAGAATATAAAGCGTGCGGCCGGTGGCGCGCTTGGACAATTCCTTGGCGAGCTTCACGCGTTGCGCTTCACCGCCCGACAGGGTCGTCGCCTGTTGGCCGAGGTGGATGTAGCCGAGGCCCACCTTCTTCAGGAGGTCCATCTTCTCGCGGATCACAGGCATGGCCTTGAAGAAGTCGGCGGCTTCTTCGATCGTCATATCCAGCACATCGGCGATGCTCTTGCCTTTGAAGTGCACTTCCAGCGTTTCGCGGTTGTAGCGTTTGCCTTTGCACACATCGCAGGTAACAAATACATCGGGCAGGAAGTGCATCTCGATCTTGATCACCCCATCGCCCTGGCACGCCTCACAGCGTCCGCCTTTAACGTTGAAGCTGAAACGGCCCGGCGCGTAGCCGCGCGATTTGGCTTCCGGAAGTTCGGCGAACCAGTCGCGGATCGGCGTGAAAGCGCCGGTGTAGGTTGCGGGGTTCGAGCGCGGCGTGCGGCCGATGGGCGACTGATCGATATCGATCACCTTGTCGAGCAGATTGATGCCTTCGATCTTGTCGTGCGGACCGGGCAGGTCGCGCGCACCGTACAGTTCTTTCGCAAGCCCCTTGTACAGCGTCTCGATGGTCAGCGAGCTTTTACCCCCGCCCGAGACGCCGGTGATGCAGGTGAGCGTGCCCAGCGGAATATCCACCGTGACGTTCTTCAGGTTATTGGCGCGCGCATTTTTGATCGTCAGCTTCTTCCCGTTGCCTTTGCGGCGTTCGGCCGGAATCGGGATCGTCCGGGCGCCGGTCATATACGCGCCCGTAAGGCTGTCCTTATTGCGCATAATGTCCTCGGGCGTACCCTCGGCGACGATCTGGCCGCCATGGACGCCTGCGCCGGGACCCATATCGATCACGTGATCGGCGGTGCGGATCGCATCTTCGTCGTGTTCGACCACGAGGACCGAGTTCCCGATATCGCGCAGGCGGCGCAACGTCTCAAGCAGACGGTTGTTGTCGCGCTGATGCAATCCGATCGAGGGTTCATCGAGCACGTAAAGAACGCCCGTCAGTCCCGATCCGATCTGCGAGGCCAAACGGATACGTTGGCTCTCGCCGCCTGACAGGGTTCCCGAATTGCGCGACAGCGTCAGGTACTCGAGCCCCACGTTGTTCAGGAAGTGCAGGCGGTCGTCGATTTCGCGCAAGATGCGCCGCGCGATTTCCATCTGCTTGGCCGTCAGGCCGGTCTGCAAACTCGCAAACCAGGTAGCCGCATCGGCAATCGACAGCTCCGAGACTTCGGCGATGTTCTTTTTGACGATTTTGACCGACAGCGCTTCGGGTTTCAGGCGCTTGCCGCAGCACGCTTCGCATGGCTGGCTGGTCTGATACTTTTCAAGCTCCTCGCGCATCCACGCCGAGTCCGTTTCGCGCCAGCGGCGTTGCAGGTTGTTCACCACGCCTTCGAAGGGCTTGCGCGTTTCGTATTTGCGCACATCGTCGGAATATTTGATCGCGATCTCGTCATCGCCCGTGCCGTGCAGCACGGCGTTTTTGACCTTCGCCGGCAACTTCTTCCACGGCACATCAACCTTCGCGCCGTAGTGCGCCAGCACGCCTTTCAGCGCCATGAAGTAATAGGGCGAGGGCACCGACGCGGACGACCACGGCGCCACCGCGCCGTCTTCAACCGACAGGTCTTCATCGGGCACGATCAACGCCGGATCGAACAACATCTTCACGCCAAGGCCTTCGCAGGCCGGGCAGGCGCCGAACGGATTGTTGAACGAGAACAGGCGTGGTTCGATCTCTTCAATCGTAAAGCCTGACACCGGGCAGGCGAATTTGGACGAGAACACTGTACGGCCGTCTTCACCGGGTTTATCGGCGTTCTCGGCGAACGCGATGCCGTCGGCGAGACCCAGCGCGGTTTCAAGCGAGTCCGCGAGACGCGACTGCACCCCGTCGCGCACCACGACGCGGTCGACCACCACTTCGATCTCGTGTTTGAGCTTTTTATTGAGGTTGGGGACTTCGCCGATCTCATACAGCGTTCCGTCCACCTTCACGCGTTGGAACCCCTTTTTCTGGAGCTCCTGGAATTCC
>CANJEU010000216.1 GCA_947473445.1 Fidelibacterota bacterium
ACTGGTAGCCCTCGCCTTCCTTTGGCGTAAGCTGATCGCGCTCACCGTCAGCGAGGATATTTCGCGCGCGGAAGGCTTCGCCGGCACGGGCGTTCGGTTGGGGTTCACGGTGCTGATCGCCATTACGGTCGCGATCGCTATGAAAATAGTGGGGATCCTTCTGGTCACCGCCCTCTTGATCATTCCGCCGGCCGCAGCCAGGCGTCTCGCGCGCGGTCCCGAGGCGATGACCGTGTTGACCGTCGTTGTCGGGGCTGTGGCGACCATCGCGGGCATATCGGCCTCCTTCGCATGGGATATTCCCTCCGGCGCGGCCATCGTCGCGGCGGCCTCCCTGATCTTTGCCCTCAGCCTCGCGGGAACCGCCTTCGTTCGGGCGTGAGGTAATTCCCGCGGTTTTGGGCCATAATAATTCCCATGACCCTGGCCGCGACCCCTCATCCCGCCACGACCGCTCTGCGCGCAACCCATGTGCTCGCCATCGCGAGCCCCGCCCCCGATCTTTTGCAGTTCGCGCGTGAGGCGCTTTGGGCGGCGCAGGAGCGGGATCTTCCGTTGACGCTCGCGGTGCGGACAATGCCGCGCCTGCGATCCGAACTCATGGCCCTTGATACCATCGAAGATTTGGCGATCTTCGCCGAACGGTGGAACATCACCCTCGTACCCTGGCACAGCCGTGAGGATTTGGAAGCGATGATCGGGGGATGGTCGGTCCGCCCCCCTGCGGCGATCGTGCTGGGCGCGCGGAGGCGGTCGTCGCTGTTGCACGGTCTGCCGAAATCGATGGCCGCCCGTGTCGAACAAGCAGCGAAATCGATGCGCATCGAAGCGATGCAGGACCCCAGCCACGAGGGCGGCGCGTTGCCGCGCTTCGGTTTGGCCTGGCGTGTGGACGATCATCGGCCCTGGTACCACGCCTATATCCTCAGCGCCTTCGCCGTGAGCCTCGTCAGCCTGCTGGTGCGAACTCTCGATGGCCTCATGCCTACTGAGGGGCTGACGATCTTGTTCCTTATGGCCGTTGTTTACAGCGCCAACGCCTATGGGATGGCCGCCGCGGCATTCACAAGCCTGCTCAGCGTCTTGATGTTCAACTACTTCTTCGACGCGCCGCGTTATGAGATCGGGTTCTCCTCTCCCACGGACTTCCTAACGCTACTTCTGTTTCTGGTTGTGGGCGCCATCACCAGCAAGTTCTCGGACGGGTTGCGCCAGCAAGCCAGCCGTGCGCAGCGCCAGGCGCGGGAGGCGCGCGCGCTCTTCCAATTGACGCGCGACATCGCGGTGGCACGCGATACGCAGGAGATTTTCCGCGCCATCGTGCACCAGTGCAACGACATCTTCGAATGTGAGACGACGTTGCTGACGCCCTTCACCGGCGGCGGCAGCGAGACATTAGCGCTTGCGTCTCCTCGCGCTCGCGCCGCGGCGCTGCAGGCGGCCTATCCGCCGCACGCCAGCCTGACGCAGGACGACATCGAGGCGGCGCGCTGGGTATTTAACCAAAGCCTTCCGGCTGGACGAGGCACAGCGATGTGGCCGGAGATGCACGCGACCTTCCAACCCCTCGAGACCGGCGAAGGCACTGTTGCCGTGCTAGTTTTACGCGACACTTCGCGCGCGATCATTCGGTCAGCAGGTTTTAGGCGCGTGATTGGATCCATCTGCCGGCTGACGGCCATCGCGGTGGAGCACTCCTTGCGTAAGCAGGAGCTTGAGAATGCGCGCGTCGTTTCGCAAACCGAAGGCTTGCGCTCGGCGCTGCTGTCGGCCATCTCGCACGATTTCGGCACACCGCTGGCCTCGATCATCGGATCGGCTTCAAGTCTCATTTCCTACGGCCGCAGTTACGCGCTCGAGGTGACTAGCGAACTGCTCACCACAATTCTCGAGGAAGCCGAGAGGCTGAATAGGTTCGTGAAGAACGTTCTGCAAATGACCCGCCTTGAGGCCGGCGTGCTCACGCCACGCATGCAATGGGCCGACGTGGGCGATCTGATTTCGACCGCGCTCGATGCCGCGCACCGCCGCCTCGCGCTACACGAAGTGTATGCCGATGTTGAAGATAAACTGCCCTTGGTGAATGTCGATTTCGTCCTGATGGAGAGCGTTCTCGTGAACCTCCTCGACAATGCGGCGAAGTACTCCGTGCAAGAGACGGCGATCCAGATCACGGCACGCCGGTTGGGTGAGGATATCTGCATCGATGTGACGGACCAGGGCCGCGGCATCGCCTCGGAGGAACTCGGCGCGATCTTCGACAAGTTCTATCGCGCCCGTCACCGCGACCGTACCGTTCCCGGCACCGGCCTTGGCTTAGCGATCTGCAAAGGCATCATCGAGGCACACGGCGGGACGATCGAGGCTTTGAGCGAGGGACTCGGGCACGGCACCACCATCCGCCTGCGCCTGCCCGTCAAAACACCCGATGTGGCGGTTACGGCCGAGGTATGAGAGTCTGACGCATGACCACCGGTCCAAAGGTTCTGATCGTTGACGATGAGCCACAGATTCGCCGCTTCCTGCGCGCGAGTCTGCAGGCGCATGATTATCAGGTGATCGAGGCCGAGAACGGCAAAGAAGGCGTGCGCGCGTGCACGGTGCAGAAACCCGATCTGCTAATCCTTGACCTTGGCCTGCCCGATATCGACGGCCTTGAGGTCATCAAACTGGTCCGCGAATGGTCGACGGTACCCATCATCATCCTGTCGTTGCGCTCGGACGATCCGGACAAGATCGAGGCCCTCGACCGCGGCGCCAACGACTATGTGACCAAACCTTTCAGCATGGGCGAGCTGCTGGCGCGGATGCGCGTCGCGCTTCGCCAAGGCAGCGGCGGCGAGTCCGAACCGGTGATTACCGCGGGCGAGATCTCGATCGACCTCTCCAAGCGCCTTGTGACCGTCAGCGGGACCCCCGTGCGTCTTTCGCGCAAGGAGTATGACCTGTTGCGCATTCTGGCCTCCCATCCGGGCAAGGTCATTACGCACCAGCAGCTTTTGCAGGAGGTCTGGGGCCAGGCTTATGTCGAGGAGACCCAGTATTTGAGGGTCTATATCGGCCAGCTTCGCCAGAAATTGGAGAAGGAGCCAGCCGCCCCGAAGTACCTTATCACCGAGCCGGGGGTCGGCTATCGCCTTCAGCCAGGCTAGATTCTTGGAAAGAAGTGCATTTTTCGGCCTGGCAGGGACTTTTTAGCCCGCCGGACGCGTCTTTGTTCATGCCACCAAGCATAATATTGCCTAAATTAGGCGCTATCTGAGGTCTCACGAGACTTACGCCCCCAGAGCAGATTTAAAGAGAGGCTCATATGAAGACTTCACTTATTGCAATCGTAACGGCCCTGAGCTTGGGCGCCGGCGTCACCGCGGCTTTCGCGGCCGATACGGTCGGTTCCACGCAGCAATGCGTGCGCTTGAGCGACATCCGGGAATCGCCGGTCATCGACGACAAGACCATCGTTCTGAAAATGCGCAGCCGCGACGAGTTCAAGCGTGTCGATATGCGCGGCACGTGCTCGGGCATGAAGTTCAGCGGTATCGGACATTCGACCCCGTCCGATGAACTGTGCACGTCGAGCGCCATCACCGTGCTTCAGCCCGTGGGAGCGAACTGCATGATCCAGCAGATCGTAACCATCGATAAGGCTGAAGCCGACAAGCTGCTGGCCAAGCGCTAGACTACTTCTTCGCCGCGACGATATCGTCAAGGCGCGCCGGCGACTTTTCGATCCGTTCCAGCCGCGGGTAGCGCAAGCCGTTCTTGTAATCGAGCGTCAGGGTGCGGACATCCTCTCCCACCCTGACGATCAATTCGATTTTCCCGCCATTTTTAGACTGTTTCACCGCGTCTTTTAGGCGGTCGCCTTCGTAGGCCTTGCCGTTGACGGCGAGGATCCGCGCGCCGATGGCCAAGCCCGCCTTGAACAGCGGCCCCTCCCACAAAACGCTGGCAAGACGGCCCTCTGAATCAAGGGTGCCGCCGATCGCATAGGTCAGATCGACGATGCGGCGCTGGGTTTCCTGCGTCTTGAAAAGCTCCGTCGGCTCGTCGGTGTACACCAGGCGATAACCGCCGCGTGCCACTCCGTCGAGCGGCGCGCCTGGTCCGTGACTATCCAGGCGCTGGCGCAAGAACGTCGCCCAGTCGTACTTCACGAATTCATTGAGGATCGCGACGACGTCCTTGAATTCATAAGTGGCGGGTTTCTGCCACTCACCATCTTGCTGACCGAAGAAAGCCCGGGCGAAGTCATCGAGGGAGCGACGCCCATCGGTACGTTCGCGCAAAACCGTGTCCACATCGAGCCAGAGAAGCAATCCCTCGGAATAATAATCCTCACCGCGCTGCCAACTGGCCCAGGGCTGCGGGCGGCGCGCGATGGTGATGGGATCGTTGGTCGTATCCTGCAAGGTTTTCCATTCGCGGCCGATTCGATGATCATAGGCCGCGGCCGTGGCGGCAATCGCGTCGAGCGCTTGCTCCTTGGTCCAGAGGCCGGAGCGGGCAGCAAGGACGTAACCCCAGTACTGGGTCTGGCCCTCGTAAAGCCACAACATGGAATCGCGCATCGGCACGTTGTAATTGGGCGTCCAGAGATCCGATGGGCGCCGAAACTTCCCGTTCCAGGAGTGTGTGTATTCGTGGGGCAAAAGGTCCCGAGAGGAGAACCTGCGATC
>CANJEU010000217.1 GCA_947473445.1 Fidelibacterota bacterium
AAAACGAGGTCTGTGAAATAAAACACTCTGGCTACAGGCGGCTGACAGGCAAAAAAGTGGTCGGTAAGTCTATGAAATTGCTGACGGTTTCCAGATTACGGTTCTCGAAGCGCTAAATCGCGTCAGCCGACTTCGATCGAGACGAAAGGGCCCGCGGTGCGGGCCCTTTCTTTTTATGGCGCGCTCCGAGCATTATGCGGAGCGTGCGGCTTTATGTGGGACTGTGGATATGGCTCCTAAGGTTTTCATCGACGGCGAAGCGGGAACGACGGGGCTCGAACTGCGCCAGCGGCTCGACGGACGTCCCGATATCGAATTGCTCTCAATTGCGCCCGAGCGCCGCAAGGATCCCGCCGCCCGCGCCGAACTTCTCAACGCGGCCGACATGGTCATGCTGTGTCTTCCCGACGACGCGGCGAAGGAAGCTGTCGGCTTCATCACTAACGACAGGACGAAGGTCATCGATGCATCGACCGCGTTTCGTGTCGCGAACGGCTGGACCTACGGATTTCCGGAACTCTCCAAGACGCAGCGCGCGGCCATCAAAGCGTCCAAACGCGTCTCCAATCCTGGCTGCTATCCGACAGGCGCGAATGCGCTGCTTTACCCCTTAGTGGATAGCGGGCTGCTGCCGGCGAATTATCCGGTCAGCATCAATGCGGTTAGCGGCTATTCGGGTGGTGGAAAGTCGATGATCGCCGAGTTCGAGGATTCATCGGCCCCGAACTATTCCAAAGACGCCTACCGCATTTATGGGCTCGAGCTTAAGCACAAACATGTGCCCGAGATTCAGAAGCACGCAGGTCTGCGCGAACGCCCGATCTTCACGCCCGCCGTCGGCCGCTATCGCCAGGGCATGATCGTCGAGGTGCCGCTGCATTTGTCGCTGCTGCCGGGCGCGCCGTCGGTCAATGACGTGCATCAGGTTCTGCGCCATGCCTACGAAGGAGAGCGCTTCGTTGAAGTCGTGCCGCTCGACATTGTACGCGCAACCAAGGGCCTCGATCCCGAAGGCGCGAACAACACGAATATGCTCAAGCTTTTTGTGTTTGGCGCCGAAGACGGGCGTCAGGTGCGGCTGGTCGGGCTGCTCGATAATCTTGGAAAAGGCGCGTCGGGCGCGGCGGTGCAAAATATGAATATCATGCTTGGCTTGCCCGAAGACGCGGGGCTCGCTTAACGCAATGGCGGGGCCCATCATCCTTCCTTGGCGGGGTGTCAGCCCTCAGATCGCAAGCGACGCCTTCATTGCGCCGAACGCGGTGATCATCGGCGATGTGGTGATCGGACCTGGCGTCACGGTGTGGTTCAACTGTGTGCTGCGCGGCGACGTGAACCACATTCGTGTGGGCGCGCGCACCAATATCCAGGACGGAACCGTCGTCCACGTCTCCTACAAAACCCATCCCACGGTCATCGGGGAGGACGTGCTCATTGGGCATATGGCCACGATTCATGGGTGCACCCTTGAATCGAAAGCCTTCATCGGCATGCGTGCGACAGTAATGGATGGCGTCGTCGTTGAACGCGAGGCGATGGTAGCCGCTGGCGCCCTGGTGTCGCCGAATAAGCGCATCCCGCAGCGGCACATGTGGGCGGGGTCGCCCGCGAAGTTCGTGCGCGATGTAAAACCGGATGAGCTGAAGAATTTCGCCGACGCGGTCGATCGTTACGTCAGCCTCGGCGAAGAATACCGGGCGTTATTTGCCGACAAAACCGACGGCGGTTCGATCTGAAGATCGGCAAGGCGCACGGTCTGCGATAGGCGGGGTGCGCCCTTCACATCACAAACCTGCAGCCGCAGTGTTGTGGCGCGGCCTTTCCAATCGATATCGATCATCCCGAAATTCACTTCGCGCAAGGCAGGCCCAACACGATTGGTGTTCGGCGGCAGCACCGGCCAGACTTCCGTCAGGCCGCTTGAGGTAACATCCCAAAGCGGGAAGGGCGTGTTGAGATCGAGTTTGGATATTTCAGCATAATGGGTATCGCCGCTGATGCACACGAGGCCCGCGGCTTGCGTGCGGCGGATGGTGTCGAGTAGCCGCTGATGATCGCGCGCGTAGTTGATCCAAGCCTCCCAGCCGGGAAAGTCGGCGAGCACCTGAAGGCTTGAGGCTAAGATGCGCACGTCGGCGGGCTGCGCCAGTTCATTCTCCAGCCACCGCCACTGCGCCTCGCCAAGCATGGTGGCCGCGGGATCGGGGTTGCGTTCGCAAGGGCCCGGCACGGGAAGGCCGGCGGCCTGCTTGCTTTTCGCCCACGCGCCGTAGCCCTGTTCACCCAGATCAAGCGTGCGCAATTGCGTGCGGTTGCTGCGCAGATCGGGCATCACGATCTGCAGGCGCTGGCCTGCAACGCCGTACATGCGTGAGTCATAAATGCCCTCGCGCGTGCGGCGCGGCGAGGTGGCGGCTTCGCCCCAAAAGTCCAGGAACGCGGTTTTCGAGATATCCTTCAGCGGGTAATCGCAGCCGCTATCGTTCTCACCGAAGTCGTGATCATCCCAGATGGCAAGGATCGGGACATTGTCGCGCAGCTTCTTGAAGCCGGGTTTGGCGGCGAGTTTGGCGTATTTCGCACGCAGCACATCGGGATCGCGCGTGTCGGCGTAGATATTGTCGCCGAGGAAAATGAAGAGGTCAGGCTGGGCCGCGACAATGGCGTCCCAGACGGGTTGATCTTTGTCCTGATGCGCACAGGAGCCGAACGCGATACGCCGCGGCGCCGGTGTCAGAGGGACTGGGCTCCCGGACACACCGGCCGGACTTGCCGCAAGTACCGCAGCGCCTGCGCCACCGGCAAAGAGCCGGCGCCGACTTAAATGGGCGTGGACCATGAAACGTCGCCCGCAAAATACGCGAAGAGGCTTTCTCCGCGAGCGGACTATCTACATGGGAATGATTGCTGTTCCGTGACGTGGGCGTGAAAGATTGGCGAAGCCTTTCACGCAAAGAAAAAGCGGGGCGGCGAACCGCCCCGCTTAACGAGAAGAGCTGAGTCTATTTCGCACGGACGAGCGTTTCGGCCGCTTCGATGTGGAAGCGCACGAACCGATAGAGTTCGCTTTCCACGATCCGTTCCTGGTCGCTATGCGCACCGAAGCCGAGCGGGCCGTCTTCGCGGTCCATGGCGACGCCGACGCCGTAGCATTGGATGCCCTTGGCGCGCAGATACGCCATGTCGGTCGCGCCCGTGCTCATCGTCGGCAGCACAGTCGTGTGATAGTGTTTTTTGGTGACCGCCTCGAGGACCTGGAAGGCTTCGGTATTGAGGCGCGATGTGCCGGCGGGGCGAACGTTGCGCGGCGCCCAACCCACTTCAACCGCCGGATCGTTAACCACCTTGCGGACTTCGACCAGGAGCGCTTCGGCGTCCTCGTCCGGAATGACGCGGGTGTCGATCGTCGCAGTGGCTTCCGACGGAATGACGTTCACGCGGTACCCGCCGTCGATGATGTTGGGCGAGAGTGATGTGTGCAGCACAGAGGCGTGGAACGGATCCTTCTCAAGGAAGTATTGGAAGGCGGCTTTGCCCTCGGCGCTCTCAGGCTTCAACACGGCGCGGAAGCGGGCAGCGTCTTCGGGCGAGGAGATGGTAGCCAGGCGTTCGAAGTAGGCCGCCGTGGTCTCGTTCAGTTTGATGGGCGCTTGCCAGTCTGCAATCTTCGACACTGCCGTTGCGAGCCGGGCGATGGAATTGGTCTTGAGTGGCACCGAGCCATGACCGGCGACGCCGGTCGATTTCAGCGCGATGGCGCGGGGGATCTTCTCGAGGGTCTGGATCGAGGCGAACTTCACCTTTCCGGCCTCGCGGGTGACGTTGCCGCCTTCCGCAATGCAGTACTCGGACTCGATTTCCTTGAAGTGCTCGTTGGCCATGAATTCGATGCCGACCTGGGTGGAGCCTTCCTCGCCGGCTTCGGCGAGCAGGATGAGATCGCGGTCGAGCGGCACGTTACGGCGCTTGAGGTCGATCATCGTCATCACGGCGGCGACCAAGTTGTCCTTATCGTCGACCGTGCCGCGGCCGTAGATGTAGCCCGCTTCACGGTGCGCGCTGAACGGCGGGTGGGTCCACTTCTTGGGATCGACGTTCACGGTGTCGAGGTGGGCCATGAGAAGGATGGGCTTCTTCTTGCCGCTGCTCTTGAGGCGCGCGACGATATTGGGCCGGTGCTCCTGACCCTTCACCGCGAAAGTTTGAACGGGGATGCCTTCAGCCTTGAGAAGGCCGACGATGTAATCGGCCAGCGGCTTTTCATTGCCGGGCGGATCGGCGGTATCGGTTTGAATAAACTTCGTGAAGTGCTGCAGCACCTCGGCGTCCATCTTCGCGTTGTCGGCGTCAGCCGCCATCGCGCCGCCGCAGAGGGCGATTGCCACGCTGCTCAATAGGGTGCTCGTCAGGATTCCGCGCAGACCGCGCGCTATAACGCCGGATTTCATCGGACCTCCAAAATCTATGCCCCCGCCAAGCGCGGGTCCTGATCCGAGACTAGGTTGAAAGGCAGAGGGGCTTCAACCGGTTACGGCGAGGGAGGGATGTATGGTCGTTTTAGATGACGCGTGCCTGCGCGACCCTCACCCTCCCGGCGCTTTGCGCCGGGGCCCTCCCTCTCCCGCAAGCGGGAGAGTTTCCGAGGGTTCAGCGTTCGCTCCCTCTCCCCCCCCTGTAGG
>CANJEU010000218.1 GCA_947473445.1 Fidelibacterota bacterium
GCGTCGGTATGCGCGGTTCGCGCGTGCAGGCGGTGGTTGCCGAACTGCAGGGCGAGAAAATCGATATCATTCAGTGGAACCAGGATCCGGCGACATTCGTCGTCAACGGCTTGGCTCCGGCGGAAGTCACCAAGGTCGTGCTCGACGAAGACTCGGGCCGCATCGAAGTGGTTGTGCCGGACGACCAACTCTCGCTGGCCATCGGCCGCCGCGGTCAAAACGTGCGCCTGGCCTCGCAGCTCACCGGCTGGACCATCGACATTCTAACGGAAGGCGAAGAATCCGAACGCCGCCAGGAAGAGTTCCGTTCGCGTTCGAAGATGTTCATCGACGCCCTTGATGTCGACGACGTGCTTGCCCATCTGTTGGTGACCGAAGGCTTCACGTCGGTCGAAGAAGTGGCCTTCGTGCCCATGGAAGAGCTGACCGATATCGAAGGCTTCGACGAAGACGTCGCCAACGAGCTTAAAGAGCGCGCGACCGTCTACCTCGAGGAAGAGAACAAGAAGATTTCCGCCCGCATGGAAGAACTTGGGGTCTCCCAAGACCTCGTTGAGGCTGAAATCGACGGTCTGGATCCCAAGAAGATCATCACCCTGGCCGAAAAGGGCATCAAAACCCTCGACGACCTGGCCGATTTGGCCGGTGACGAACTGGTCGAGATCCTGGGCGCGGATGTGATCAAGGAAGGCCCGGCGAACGCGATCATCATGGCCGCGCGCGCCCATTGGTTCCCGGAGGGTGAAGCCGCCTCCGAGACCAAACCTGTGTAAACGACCTCACCTCAATTGGCGGTCCGGGCAAACGCAATGACCATAGAAACTGACCTCACGGGCGACCCGGCGCCCAACGGCCCGCCTGTGGACCAAACGCCTTTGGATCCTGGGGCGGAGCCATCGGCTCTCCTCCAGGAGGTCCTCGCGCCCGTTTACGCCGGTCCCAAACCGACGCGCCGGCCCGCGGCAGATGAGGACGAGGAGACCGGCCCGACCCGTCGCTGCATCGCAAGCGGCGAGTCGCTGCCCACAACCGAACTGGTCCGGTTCGTGGTGGGGCCGGAAAACGCGATCGTTCCGGACGTAGATGCACGTCTACCGGGCCGGGGTTTGTGGTTGAGGGCCCGGCGCGATATGATAGAAACAGCGGCGCAAAAGCGGCTGTTTGCCAAAGCTGCCCGGGCGAACGTAAGTGTTGCCCCGGACTTGGCCGATACCGTCGCCGAATTACTACGTCGCCGCTGTCTTAATCATCTTGGCCTGGCGCAACGCGCCGGACTTGTCGCCTCGGGTGCGGAAAAAGTCCGCGCACAGATCGCGTCCGGCCGAACGGCTGCGTTGCTCGGGGCGTCGGACGGCTCGCTCGCGGAGCGGCAGAAAATGAGTGCTCTTGTCCCCGGCGTGCCGGTGGTCGATGTGCTTTCGAGCACGGAGCTTGGCGGCGCGCTTGGCAAGGAGATGGCCGTGCATGTGGCGCTGCTGCCCGGCCGCCTGACGGAGATGATTTTGGAAGACGCGAACCGTTTTCGCGGGCTGCGCGGCGGCTGACCTGGCCAGGAAAAGTGGAGCCCGGTTTGGCGTCGGCCAGGCGACAGAATGTATGAGCACGGCGATTTGGATTTTTTGAGATTAAGGTGCACTGAGTGAGCGATACCAAGACCAAGACACCCTTGACCCTCGGCGGTAAAGGCAAGCTCGAGCTGAAGAAGACGGTCGAGACCGGTCAGGTCCGGCAGAGCTTCTCGCATGGCCGCTCCAAAGTCGTTCAGGTCGAACGCAAGCGGAAGCGCCAGTTCGAGATCGGCGCCGACGGCAAGGTGCAAGAAGTCAAGGCTGCGCCGGTTTCCATCAAGGCCAAGGCCGAAGAAGCGTTCCTGCGTGAATCGCTCCAGCACGGCACGCTGACGGAAGATGAGAAGGCCCATCGTCTGAAGGCGCTGCAGGACGCGATCAAGGCGGACGAAGAAAGCCGCAAGATCGCCGAGGAAGAAGCCATCCGCGAAGCCGAGGAAGCCGCGCGCCGTAAGGCCGAGGAAAAGCTCCGCAAGGAACAAGAGCCGGCAACGCCCCCGCAGGCCGAACAGCCAAAGGCGGCCGTCGCCGCTCCGGCGCCCGTGGCCGAAGCCAAACCCGTTGTCGCCGGCGCCACCCCTGCCGCGACCGTGACCGATCCCGCAGCGCCGGCCGTGCGCCGCGAAGCGGTCGAGGAAGAAGAAGAAGAAGACGGGCCGCGCCGTAACAAGGCCAAGACCGGCCACAAGCCGCCGACGGTCAAGCGCACCGAGCCGCGCCGCCGCGCCGGCAAGCTCTCGATCAATGCCGCCCTTGAAGGCGACGATGCGGTCGAGCGTTCGCGCTCCATCGCCTCGATGCGCCGCGCGGTCGAAAAAGAACGCCGCAAGGCGCAGCTGAAGCAGCCCATGAACACGGAGAAGGTGGTGCGCGAAGTCGTGCTGCCGGAAACCATCACCGTGCAAGAGCTGTCCAACCGTATGGCCGAACGTTCGGTCAACGTTATCAAGTCACTTATGAAATTAGGTATTATGGCGACGATCAATGAAGTCATCGACGCCGATACCGCTGAAATCGTCGCGCAGGAATACGGTCACCGCGTCAAGCGTGTGAACGAAAGCGCCGTGGAAGACTCGCTGCGCACCGACGCGGACGTTGATTCGGAAATGAAGACGCGCCCGCCCGTCGTCACGGTCATGGGCCACGTCGACCATGGGAAAACATCGCTTCTCGACGCGCTGCGTTCGGCCAATGTCGTGGCCGGCGAAGCGGGTGGAATTACCCAGCATATCGGCGCCTATCAAGTGCGCACCGCCAAGAACCAGAAGATCACCTTCATCGACACGCCCGGCCACGAAGCCTTCACCGCCATGCGCGCCCGCGGCGCCAGGGTGACGGACATCGTCGTGCTCGTGGTCGCCGCCGATGACGGCATCATGCCGCAGACGATCGAAGCCATTAAGCACGCGAAGGCGGCCGAAGTGCCGATCATCGTGGCCATCAACAAGATGGATAAGCCCGGCGCCAATTCACAGCGCGTCAAGACCGACCTGCTCAGCCACGAAGTCGTCGTGGAAGACATGGGCGGGGAAACGCTAGCGATTGAAGTCTCGGCCACCCAGAAGATCAACCTCGATAAGCTCGAGGAAGCCATCATGTTGCAGGCCGAACTTCTGGACCTGAAAGCCAATCCGAACCGTTCCGCCGAAGGCTCGGTCATCGAAGCGAAAATGGAAAAGGGCGTCGGCTCGGTCGCCACCATTCTCGTCCAGCGCGGCACACTGCATGTGGGCGACATCTTCGTCGCCGGCGCCGAGTGGGGCCGCGTGCGCGTGCTGATCAACGAACACGGCAAGCAGGTGAAGTCGGCGATGCCGTCGGCGCCCGTGGAAGTCGTCGGCTTCGGCGGCACGCCATCGGCCGGTGACGAATTCACCGTCGTGAACGATGAAGCCAAAGCCCGCGAAGTGTCAGAGTTCCGCCGCCGCAAGATCCGCGAGAGGGAACATGTGGCCTCGGTCGGCGGTTCGACGATGGAACAGATGTTCGCCAAGATCAAAGCCGGCGACACCACCGAGCTGGCCGTGGTCGTGAAGGCGGACGTGCAAGGTTCGGCCGAAGCGCTGAACGGAACGCTCAGCAAGATCGGGTCGGAGAAGGTGAAGGTGCGAGTCCTGCACAGCGCCGTCGGCCCGATCAACGAGTCCGATGTGTCGCTGGCCAAGTCCAACAACGCCGTGATCATCGGCTTCAACGTGCGCGCCAATGCGCAGGCGCGTGAAGTCGCCAAGCGCGACAATGTCGACATCCGCTACTACTCGATCATCTACGAAGTGTCGGATGATATGAAGCAGCTGCTCACCGGCATGCTCGCCCCGACGTTCAAGGAAAACTTCATCGGCTACGCAGAGATCCGCGAAGTGTTCAACATCACCAAGTTCGGCAAGGTGGCCGGTACGATGGTCACCCAAGGCATCATCAAGCGCGGCTGCAAAGTCCGCTTGCTGCGCGACAACGTCGTCATTCACGAGGGCGATCTGTCGCATCTCAAGCGCTTCAAGGACGATGTGAAGGAAGTCCGCGAAGGCTACGAGTGCGGTATGGGCCTTGCGAACTATCAGGACATTCAGGTCGGCGACATGATCGAATGTTTCGAAATGGAACGCGTCGCCGGGACGCTCTAACCCTTTTATCCATCGGCTCGCTCATTCTTAAAGGATGGGCGGGCCGGCGGATCGTTCAAGGACCTTTCCATGCCACGACAGCGGCCTAAAGCGCCGGGCCAGCGGCAATTGCGCATCGGCGAAGAGATCAGGCACGTGCTGGCTTCCATTCTGGAGCGCGAAACGTTCCGCGATCCGGGCCTTGCGAATGTCACCGTCACCGTCACCGAAGTGCGGCCCAGCCCCGACCTTCGCCACGCGCGCGTCTATATCGTGCCGCTGGGCGGGGGCGACCCCAAACCGGTCCTCGAGGGCCTAAAGCGCGTGAAGCCTTTCCTGCGCCGGGAGATGGCTGGGCGCCTTGACCTTCGATTCATCCCCGATTTGATTTTCGCGGCGGACACGACTTTCGATGAAGCCGAGCGCATCAGCCGCCTGCTGCATAAGCCCGAGGTCGCCCGCGACCTGGGACCCGCTTACGGTGCCCCTGA
>CANJEU010000219.1 GCA_947473445.1 Fidelibacterota bacterium
AATGAATTGATATTGCTTGGTATTATGGAAGGCTTTTGGGCCGCAGCGGCGCGATTCGGGTCCTACAAAAGCAAAACGGCCCGGCGCAAGCGCCGGGCCGTTCTAGGATTTAGCCTTAGGCCGTGACGCCCGAGGCCGTCAGCGGCAGTTTTGTCGGCGCTTTGCCGGTCAGCGAGAAGATCGCATTGGCGAGGGCCGGGCCAATTGGCGGTACGCCCGGCTCACCGACGCCCGTGGGCTTTTCGGTCGATGGGACGATATGCACCTCGACCTTGGGCATCTCGTTGATGCGCAGGACGTCGTAGCTGTTGAAGTTGCCCTGCTCGACCATCCCGTCCTTCAGCGTGACTTCGCCTTTCAGGATGGCGCTAAGGCCATAGCCGATGCCGCCTTCCATCTGGGCGCGGATGGCATCGGGCGTGACGACTGTGCCGCAGTCCACGGCGCAGATGATGCGGTCGATCTTGATGCCGCCGTTTGGCGTGCTGCTCACTTCGGCGACCTGGGCCACATAACTGCCAAAGGCCTCGGCGACGGCGATGCCGCGCGCGCGGCCCGCTGGCAGCGCCGTGCCCCATCCGGCTTTCTCGGCCGCGAGGTCGAGCACGGCGCGGTGGCGCGGATGATTTTTCAAAAGCGCGCGCCGCGCTTCGAGCGGATCCTTCCCGGCCGCGCGCATGGCCATGTCGAAGAAGACTTCGGTGGCATAGGCGGTATGGGTGCTGCCGACGGAACGCCACCACAGCACCGGAACACCGACGTCCGTCGTGTGCAACTCGACGTCGAGGTTCGCGATGTCGTAGGGAAGGTTGGATGCGCCTTCGACCGACGTCGCGTCGACGCCCGGTCCGCCGAACGGCGTGCCGCGGGTGATCGATTGGCCGACGATGCGATGCTGCCAGGCGACAAGCTCGCCCTTCGCATCCAGTCCTGCTTTGAAGGTATGGAAATACATCGGACGGTAGCGGCCGCCCTTGATGTCGTCCTCGCGCGTCCAGATGAGCTTCACCGGCGTCCCGGCAGGCAGCGCCTTCGCGGTCTCGACGGCCTCGACGATATAGTCCGAACCGATATTGGCGCGGCGGCCGAAGCTGCCGCCGGCGAACACGGTCGTGATCTTCACTTTATCGGGCGTCACGCCGGCCGCCTTCGCGGCATTGGCTTGGTCGATGGTGTGGAACTGGCAGCCCGCCCAAATTTCAACGCCGTCAGCGCCGATGCGCGCAACTGCATCAAGCGGCTCCATGGGCGCGTGTGCGAGATAGGGGAACTCAAAATCGGCGGTGACGGTTTTGGCGGCGCCTTTGAGCGCGGCCGTGGCATCGCCTTCATGGCGGGCGGATTCGCCCGGTTTTTCGGCGATTTTGCGATATTCGGCAAAAAGCTGCGGCGTCGAGCGCATCTCGGCTTTGCTTTCGTCCCATGCGATCTGCAAAGCGTCGCGCGCCTTCAGGGCGGTCCAGAAGGAATCCGCAACCACCGCGACACCGCTTGAGATCTGCGCGACGGTGACAACGCCTTTGATTTTGCGGGCCACGCTGTCGTCGATGCTTTTCACCACACCGCCAAAGCGCGGCGGACGGGCGACCGCCGCATACACCATGCCCGGCAAGGTCACATCGAGCGCGAAGATGGCCGTGCCGTTCGTCTTGCCATGATTGTCCAGGCGCGGCAGATCGCGCCCGAGCAGCGTGAAGTTTTTTGGATCCTTGAGCGGAACGTCCGCGAGCGGCGTGATCGCTGCGGCGCGCGCGGCAAGTTCGCCGAATGTTGCGGACTTCTTCGACGCCGCGTGGCTGACGACGCCGCTCTTCACCGTGATCTCGGCCACGGGGACTTTCCATGACTGCGCGGCGGCCGAAACAAGCATCGCGCGGGCGGTCGCGCCGGCTTTACGCAGTTGCTCCCACGAATTGGCGACGGCGGTGCTGCCACCGGTGCCTTGAATGGTGCCGAAAGCGAGGTTGGCATAGAGCTTCGCATCGGCCGGCGCGTGTTCGGCCCGCATCTGGGACCAGTCGGCGTCGAGTTCCTCGGCGACGATGGCGGCAAGACCGGTGTAGACGCCTTGTCCCATCTCGAGATGCTTGATCATCACGGTGACGGTGTTGTCGGCCGCGACACGCACAAAAGCGTTGGGCGCGAGGATCGCCGGCGCGGCGGCCTGCGCGACACGCGCGGTTCCGGGCGACCAGACGAAGCCAAGCAGCAGGCCTGCAGCGCCCGCGCCAAGTACAGTGCGGCGACTGGGTTTGGAGACCGAATCCGTCGAGGCCGGGATTGCGAAAATGGGCTTGTTCATGACCTTAAGCCTCCATCGCTTTGGACGCGTCGTGGATCGCCGCGCGAATGCGGTGATAGGTGGCGCAGCGGCAGATATTTCCGCTCATGGCGTCATTGATGTCCGTGTCGCTGGGCTTGGGGGTTTGCGTGAGCAGCGCCACGGCCGACATGATCTGTCCCGACTGGCAGTAACCGCACTGGACGACGTTCAGCTTCTGCCACGAGGCCTTCACCGCCTCGGCGGCTTTGCCCGCAATGCCTTCGATGGTGGTGACGTTCTGGCCCGCGACGGCCGAGACGGGCGTAGTGCACGAACGCATGGCCACCCCGTCGATGTGGACGGTGCAAGCGCCGCAGCTGGCGATGCCGCAGCCAAATTTGGTGCCCGTGAGCGCGGCTTTTTCGCGGATTGCCCACAGCAGAGGCATTTCGGGGTCAACGTCGAGCGTGATCGCGCTGCCGTTCAATTGGAATGAAACAGTCATCGGTCCCTCCTTGGAGGACGAGGCCGTTCCGGCCCCTATGATTTGAGATGGGGCGAGTTTAGCAGGCCGGAGCCCGCGGCGTCATACAGGATAACTATAAGGTCATCGCCAGATCGGCGATCACGGCGCCCGGAAGGCGCATGGACCGGGTCGAGCGCGCCTCATAAGTGTCGGTGGCCACACGTAAGTCCCGCTGGGCGGTGAGGCCGACGAGGTTTTCGCCCAGCATGCGATAGATCGTGTCGTCGAAGCGCATGACATTGAGGGGGGCGACGATTTCGCCGTTCTCGACCCAGAAGGTGGCAAAACGGGTCATGCCCGTGAAGCGGCAGGCGTTCCGGTCCGAATAGTTCAGGTACCACAGATTACCGACGTAAATGCCCGTACCCAGCGTGCGCAGAACATCGGCCGCGGCAAGATCGCCCGCGGCCATGTCGAGCGCGACTGGGGCCTCCGCGCCATCGGCGCCGTTGGGCGCAACGCCGAATTCGGCCGCCGAGCGCGGTGAGGCTAGCGATCCGGTCCATACACCCTTGGTGATGAGCGGAACCGTCGCCGGTTTCACAAAACCTTCACCTTGGAACCCTGGCGCGAGTCCTTCGGCGCTATTCTCTGCGAGGGTAATGCGCGGATCGAGACGTGCGCCGCCCTCGACCATGCGGATGAAAGGCGTGGTCGCGGTTTTTTCCGCCGCGAGACTAAAGCCGCCCCACGAGAGCAAGCTGAACAGCTCCTCCATGGCGGCGGGCGCGAGGAACACCCGATAGCTTCCCGGCGCAATGGTTTTGGGCGGGCGAGCGAGCGCTTCGAGGCGCGCGGTGGCCCCGTCCATTTTCGCCGCGAAGGCCGAAGCATCCCAGGCGGTGCCGGCGTGATCGACTTTCACGGCCTTGTCGCTCTGCAGATAGAAGCTGAGATCGGCGGCGAAAGCATGGGCCGTGTCCCAGTTGCGCTGACCGTAGCTGTTAGCGAAGCCCCGATGAATGGGGCCGGCCGCGTAAAGCCCGACCAGATCATGACTCTTGCCGGCGGCAATGATCGCAGCGAGCGCTTCTTCTTCCGCGGGGAGCTGGTTCGGCAGTATACGCGTGGTCGATGTGGGCGTTTCATTTATCAGGAAGTGCGGATCTTCCGGCGTATCGGCCAGCACATCGCGCAGCGTTACGACCGCCGCCGCAACGGCGTCCGTATCATCACGGCCTGTCAGCGTGATCTGCTGTGAGGCATGGCGCTTACCGCGAAACAATTCGAGGGTGAGATAGCGCTGCTCGACCGCGCCGGCCTGGCGCACGGCGGAGCGATTGAAGCGCACGAACTGCGAGGTCTCGCCGGAGAATTCGGCAAGATATCCCTCACCCGTGCGCAACTGAGACTGGATGAGATCGGCGAGGCCGAGGAACTGCTGTTGCATCAACCGCCGCCGAACACTTGCACATTTTCGAAAAGACCAACGGGCGTCGCATGCCCGACGCGGATGGCCTGATTGGGTTCGCCCTTGCCGCACGTCGGCGTACCCATCACACGCACGGTCGCCGCGTTGCCAAGACCTTTCAGACTGCGCCAGAAGTTGGCCGAGACGCCGCGGTAGTTGGGGTTCTTCACAACCTGCCCCACTTCGCCGTTTTTGATGAGGCGTGCGCGTTCGCATCCGAACTGAAATTTGTTGCGGCTGTCGTCGATGGACCAGGACGTGTTGGTTTCCATCACGATGCCGTCTTCGACTTGTGCGGTAAGATCTTCAAGCGAGGCATCGCCCGCTTCGATATTCAGGTTGGCCATGCGGTCGATGGCCGGACGTTTCCAGTTGCAGGCGCGCGAATTGGCGACACCTGGAATATTGATGCGCGACTGGCTGGTGGCG
>CANJEU010000220.1 GCA_947473445.1 Fidelibacterota bacterium
CAAGTCGGCGGGCTCGAGTGCGATCCCGTCGCGGTCGAACTCACCTACGGCCTCGAGCGCCTTGCAATGTATGTGTACGGGGTCGAGAACGTTTACGACCTCCCGTTCAACGATCACGCCGTCAAATACGGCGACGTCTTCAAGCGCGCGGAAATCGAGTATTCCGAGCACAACTTCGTCGCGGCCAATACCGACATCCTGTTCCGCCGTTTCACCGACTGCGAGAACGAGTGCCGCGCCTTGCTTGAAAATAAGCTCGCATTGCCCGCCTACGACCAGTGCATCAAAGCCTCGCACACTTTCAACCTGCTCGATGCGCGCGGCGTCATCAGCGTGACCGAGCGGGCCGCTTACATCGGCCGCGTGCGGACCCTTGCAAAAGCCTGCTGCGAAGCATGGCTCGAGAATGGATTCACCCGGACCTAACCCCTGGACCCCGGGTCTTCGCCCAGGGTGACGAATTGAGCAATAAAATGGCTGAACTGCTTCTTGAAATCTTCTCCGAGGAAATCCCCGCGCGCATGCAGGCGCGCGGCGCTGAAGATCTTGCCCGCCTTGTCGGCGACAGCCTGAAGGCCCAGGGCCTCGAGGCCGCGTCGCTCAAAAGCTTCGGCGGTCCGCGCCGCCTGACGCTCGTGGCCGAAGGTCTCCCGAAGTCTCAGCCCGACACCACCGAAGAACGCAAAGGCCCACAGGTCGGCGCGCCCGAACAGGCGCTCGCCGGATTCATGAAAGGCGCTGGCCTTACCTCCATCGATCAGGCGGAAATCCGCGATTTGCCCAAGGGGAAGTTCTATTTTTCCGTGGTCACCAAGAAGGGCCGCGCCACCGAGATCGTCGTGAAGGAAACCGTCGAAGCCGCGCTCGCGCAGCTGCCGTGGCCCAAATCCATGCGCTGGGCGACCAACCCGACGCGCTGGGTGCGCCCCCTGCACGCCATCATCTGCGTGCTCGATGGTAAAATCGTTCCGGTCGAATTCGCCGGCGTGAAAGCGTCCGATACCACCGTCGGCCATCGTTTCCTCGCCCCCGGCGAAATCAAGGTTAAGAACGCTGCCGACTATTTCGCCAAGCTCAAGAAGGCGTATGTCGTCGTCGAACCGGCCGAACGCGAAGCGGTCATCGCGAGCGATCTGGCCAAGCTGGCGGCCGCCGAAGGCCTTACCGTGCGCAGCGATATCGGCCTGATGCAGGAAGTCATCGGCCTCGTCGAATGGCCCGTGCCGCTGCTCGGCACCATCGATGCGGCCTTCATGGATGTGCCGGCCGAAGTCATGACCTCGGCCATGCGCAAGCATCAGAAGTATTTCGCGCTCTCGACCAAGGATGGCGCCTTCGCCAATCGTTTCGGCGTCATCTCGAACATGGTCACGAAGGACAAAGGCAAAGTCATCATCGCCGGCAACGAGCGCGTTCTGCGCGCGCGTCTGTCCGACGCCAAGTTCTTCTGGGATGAGGATCGCAAGCAACCGCTCGCGTCCCGCGTCGAGAAGCTCGAGGAGCGCGTCTTCCAGGCGGCCCTCGGCACCATGCACGATAAGGTCAAACGCCTCGTGAAACTGGCGGGCAGCCTCGCGCCCTTCGTCCCGAACGCTGATGCCGCGCAGGCGCAACGCGCCGCGCTGCTCTGCAAAGCCGATCTTTCCACCGGCATGGTGGGCGAGTTCCCCGATCTACAGGGTGTTATGGGCCGCTATTACGCCCTGCATGACAACGAGCCCGCCTCTGTCGCCGATGCGATCGCCGAACATTATTCGCCGCTCGGCCCGGGCGATGCGTGCCCCACCAAGCCCCTCAGCATCGTCGTTTCGCTGGCCGATAAGCTCGACAGCCTCGTCGGTTTCTTCGCCATCAATGAAAAGCCCACGGGTTCGAAGGATCCTTACGCCCTGCGCCGCGCCGCGCTCGGCGTCATTCGCATCATTCTCGAAAACAAGCTGCGCCTCCCGTTGCGCGAAACCTTCATTCAGGCCACCTCGGGCTACGACAGCGTGAAAGCCGACAGCAAGAAGGTCGCCGACGAAGTGCTCGATTTCTTCGCCGACCGTCTGAAGGTCTATTTGCGCGAGAAGGGCGTGCGGCATGATTACGTCTCGGCCGTCTTCGGCCTCGGCACAGAGGACGACCTCGTGCGCCTCATCGCCCGCGTCGAAGCGCTCGGCGCGCTGCTGGCCAGCGACGACGGCGCGAACCTGCTGGTCGCCTATCGCCGCGCCGCCAACATCGTGCGTATCGAAGAGAAAAAAGACGGCAAGACCTACGCCGGCGCTGTCACCGGCGACGAACTGGGCGCCCCCGAAGCCGCGGCGCTCCTCGAAGCGCTCGACGGCATCGACGGACCGGTGCAGGGCCTGCTCGAAAAGGAAGCCTATTCCGCGGCCATGACCCTGCTCGCCCAGCTGCGGGCGCCGGTCGATGCCTTCTTCGACAAAGTCACCGTCAACACCGACAACGCCGACCAACGCGCCGCGCGCCTCAAACTCCTCTCGCGGATCGTCTCGACCATGAACCAGGTCGCCGACTTCTCGAAGGTTGAGGGTTAGCGCTCGGGCCAAGCCTCTTTCCGTTTTTTGGTCATCCTGGGGCTTGCCCCAGGATCCAGGGCCGGGAACCGCAAGGGGCTGCCCTACGTCTGAAAAGTGCTGCATGATCTGTCCGCTATAACCCTGGACCCTGGGCCTTCGCCCAGGGTGACGGTCACAGTGCGCTGGGATAATGTCGCCCCTCACTGACACTTACGACTTCATCATCGTCGGCGGCGGCACCGCGGGCTGTGTGCTCGCCAATCGTCTGTCCGCCAATCCCAAGGTGCGCGTGCTGCTGCTCGAGGCGGGCGGCAAGGATGATTACATCTGGGTGCGCATTCCCGTCGGCTACCTCTACTGCATGGGCAATCCGCGCACCGACTGGTGTTTCCGCACGGAAAGCCAGAAAGGCCTGGCTGGTCGCGCGCTCAACTATCCGCGCGGCCGTGTGCTCGGCGGCTGCTCATCCATCAATGGCATGATCTATGTCCGCGGCCAGAAGGCCGACTACGACCATTGGCGCCAGCTCGGTAATATCGGCTGGGGCGCCGATGATGTGATGGAGTCTTTCCATAAGCTTGAGGATTTTGCCGCTGGTGATCTCGGCATGCACGGCACAGGCGGCGAGGTGCGCATCGAAAAACAGCGCCTGCATTGGCCGCTGCTCGACGCCATTGCCGATGCCGCGGTAGCCGCCGGCATCCCCAAACGCGCCAGCATCACCACCAGCGATACGGACGGCGTCGGCTATTTCAGCGTCACCCAAAGACGCGGCCTGCGCTGGAGCGCGGCAACTGCCTTTCTACGTCCGGCGATGAAGCGCGCGAACCTCACGGTCGTCACCAGCGCGGTCACGCAAAAAATCCTGTTCGAGGGGCGCCGGGCTGTCGGCGTGGAATATCTCGAAGGCCGTGCGCTGAAGATCGCCCGCGCCAACGCGTCTGTCATTCTGGCCGCGGGCGCCATCGGCTCACCCCATCTTCTGGAGGTCTCGGGCGTCGGTGACGGCGCCCGTCTCAAGTCTTTGCATATTCCGCTCGTGCATCACGCGCCCGGTGTGGGCGAGAACCTTCAAGATCACCTCCAGCTGCGCTGCGTCTATAAGGTCACGGGCGCGGCGACGCTGAACGAACGCGTACGTACGCTATTTGGCAAAGCGTTGATCGGCGCGGAATACGCGCTCTTCCGTTCGGGGCCCATGTCGATGGCGCCCAGCCAGCTCGGCCTGTTCGCGCGCTCGGACGCGGCGATGGAAACGCCCGATATCGAGTTTCACATTCAGCCGCTCAGCCTCGATCGTTTCGGCGAACCGCTGCACGCCTTTCCCGCCTTCACCATGGCGCCATGCAACCTGCGTCCTCGCAGCCGCGGCGCCGTGCACGCGATCAGTCCTGACGTGGCCACCGCCCCAAAGATCGATCCCAACTATCTCGCCGATCCGCATGACCGCCTTGTAGCCGCCAGGGCCCTACGCCTGACGCGCCGCATCGTCGCGCAAGAACCTCTGCGCCGGTACGCGCCGGTCGAATATATGCCGGGCCTGCACTTCGAAAGTGACGATGAGCTCGCCAGCGCGGCAGGGCAGGTGGGGTCCACCATCTTCCATCCCGTCGGCACCGCGCGTATGGGCCAGGACGCGGGCGCGGTCGTGGATGAGCGCCTCCGGGTCAGGGGGCTCGATGGCCTGCGAGTCGTCGATGCCTCCGTCATGCCAGCCATTACGTCCGGCAATACCAATGCGCCGGTCATGGTCATTGCCGAGAAAGGAGCCACTATGGCCTTGAAAGACGCAGGATTTTAAAGACGATCTTACAAAATTGGCCTGTAAGGGAACTTGCGCCGGAATTTTGAGTTGTAAGCAGGGATTGTAAGCGCTATTTAAGGCTCGCTTACGTCATTTCCGAAAGTAATGCTTACGGAGCTTCATATGCGGGACAACGCCCTCGAGCGCGCCATCACGGAAGCCGGCGGTGTCACCGCCCTGGCCCGGGCCATCAACGTCACCCCCCAGGCCATCAGCCAATGGGACCGGGTTCCGGCCGAACGGGCCATCGCCGTCGAACAGGCCACCAAGGGCAAGGTCACCCGCCAGGAGCTCCGCC
>CANJEU010000221.1 GCA_947473445.1 Fidelibacterota bacterium
CAAATATTTCTTTGGCTTCGATATCAGTATCGTCTCGCCGTTTGCGCCGGTGCCGCGCACAGAAGGTTTACTCGCGTCTGGCGCCGCGAGCGCGGGTGTGACCTCGAGCCAGCTGCAACAGTTCCAGCGTTCGGCCGCTTCAATCGCCGCGCAGATCGTGAGCGCCGAAGATCTCGACCTCGGCATCCCCGGGCATCGGGACGTGCTGATCCCGTGCAAGCCGATGGACGAGAAGGCCGCTGACGATAAATGCGCTACCACCTTCCTGGCCGCGACCGGCGAGCGCATGTTCCGCCGTCCGCTGGAGAAGGAGCGTCTCGACTTCCTGGTGAAGGAAGCGCGCGACTCAGCGAACCGGCTGAACAGTTTCTATGCCGGCCTTGCCAACGCGCTCGAGGGCCTGCTGATCAGCCCGGAGATGGTGTTCATCGCCGATACGTTTGAGCCCGATCCGAAGAACAAGGGTCAGCAGCGGCTGGACGCCTATTCGTTGGCGTCCCGGTTGAGCTTCTTCCTGTGGGACGCGGCGCCGGATGATGCCCTGCTGCAAGCCGCGGCCAAGGGCGAGCTGCACACCGAGAAGGGCCTCGCGCGCAACGTTGATCGCATGTTGGCGAGCCCGCGGCTGAAGGAAGGCGTGCGCGCCTTCTTCGACGATATGTTCCTGTTCGACAATTTCGACAACCTCGCCAAGGACGCGTCCGTGTATCCGGGCGTCACGGGCGTGACGCTGGTGGATGCGCGCGAGCAGACCTTGCGCACGGTGGTCAGTCATCTGGTCGAACAGAAGAAGGACTATCGCGATCTGTTCACCACGCGGCAGACCTTCATGTCGCCGGCGCTGGCGGCGATCTATCAAGTGCCGACGACGCCGGGCTGGCAGCCTTACGAGTTTCCCGAAGGCAGCCAGCGTTTGGGCCTGTTGACGCAGGTGAGCTTCCTTGCTGTGCATGCGCATCCGGGCCGCAGTTCGGCCACGCGCCGCGGCAAAGCGTTGCGCGAAATCCTGCTCTGCCAGCAAGTGCCGCTACCGCCGCCGAACGTCGACTTCTCGGCGGTGGAAGATCCGCAGGCCGCGCACCGCACGGCGCGCGACCGGGTCGGCGCCCATCTGGAAAACCCGGTGTGCGCGGGCTGCCACCGCATCACCGACCCCATCGGCCTCGCTCTTGAAAACTTCGACGGCGCCGGCCAGTTCCGCACGACCGAACGCGGCGCTGTGATCGACGCGAGTGGGAATTTCGACGGCAAGAAGTTCACGGACGTTCTGGGCCTTGCGCAAACCGTGCATGATCATCCGGCGCTGCCGTCGTGCTTGGTCTCGCGCGTTTATGCCTACGCAACGGGCGGACCGGTCGAGCGGGCGAACCGCCCGGCCATCCAGCACTTCACGCAGCGTTTCGCCGAACAGGGCTACAAGGTTCCTGAGCTGTTCCGCATGATCGCCTTGAGCGCCGCGTTTAAGGATATTGGTGAGAAAAGCGCAGCGCCCGAACAGCGCGCCGCAGCTAACTAGAGGAGAGATAAGATGGACAAGATGAACAGACGTCGCATCCTGCAAGGCATGTTGGGCGGCAGCGCCGTCACCGTCGGCCTTCCTCTGTTGAATTACTTCCTGAACGGCAACGGCACGGCGCTGGCCTCGGGCGAAGCGTTGCCGACGCGCTTTGGCACCTGGCTGTGGGGCCTTGGCATGAATGCGGCGATCTTCACGCCGAAGAAGACGGGCGCGAACTTCGATCTGCCGCCGGAAATCGAATGCCTGAAGGGCGTGCGGCAGCACATCAATCTGTTCTCGAACTTCAATACCTTCAAGGATGCCGCGCCCTTGATGTGTCATCACACCGGCTGGGTGATTTTGCGCACCGGCATGGCGCCGTCGCCCTCGAACGTGCGTCCGGGCGAGACCATCGACGTGACGGTGGCCAAGCGCATCGGCAATACGACGCGATTCCAGATCCTCTCGGCGACCGCGACGGGCGATGTGCGTGACAGCTATTCCTACGAGAGCACCAATTCGATCAATCCGCCCGAATGGTCGCCGATCCGCTTCTATCAACGTGTGTTCGGTCCGGACTATCAGGACCCCAATGCCCCCGAGTTCGCGCCCAACCCCAGAGTCATGGCGCGCAAGAGCGTGCTGTCGGGCGTGCTCGATGGGACCAAATCGTTCCAGCAGAAAATCGGCTCCGAAGACCGGCACCGGATCGACCAATATTTCACCGGCCTTCGCGATCTCGAGCGTCAGTTCGACCTTCAGCTGACCAAGCCAAAGCCGCTCGCGGCCTGCGGCCAGGTCGCCGCGCCGAAGGGTGATCCCGCGGCGGGGTTGGACGCAAACCTCGTGTCGACGCGTCATCGTCAGATGACCGACATCATGGCGATGGCCCTCGCGTGCGATCAGACGCGCGTGTTCAACATGGGGTACGCGGCCGAAACCGCATCAACCACTAAGCCGGGTTATGAAAAGCCGCACCATACCGCCACCCACGAAGAAGCCCTCGGACCTGGCGGATATCAGGAAGAAGTATCGTGGTTCACGCGCCGCGCCATGGAAGAGTGGGCCTACTTCGTCGAAGCGCTGGCCAAAGTGAAGGAAGGCGACGGCACGTTGCTCGACAACACGCTGACCTATGCGCTGTCGGACATCTCCTACGCCAAGATCCATTCACTGGACGGCATCCCGATGTTCACGGCGGGCAAGGCGGGCGGAAAACTTAAGACCGGCCTGCACATCGACGGCGCGGCGAGCCCAGGTACGCGCGTGGGCTACACCGCCATGAAGATCATGGGCCTCGATATTCCGTCATGGGGCACGCTGAGCAATACGACGTCCAAGGAAGTCGGCGAAATCCTCGCTTAGGAGCTGGTATGCGTTCTCTGTCTTTCTTTGCGCTTGGTGTTGCAGCGCTCACCTTGAGCACTTCTGTCCAGGCGATTGATGCACGTCCCAAGGCCATGGCCGCGGCCTTGATGACGGAGGATTATCAGCAGGCGCCGATGCCGCCGGGTTTCCAGGTGGTGGTCACTGAACTCGACGGGCCTGTGTTCGCCGACGCCACTGGCCGCACGCTGTATCAATGGCCGTCGCGGCGCATGCGCAACGGATACACCGGCGAAGCCAAAGGCACGCCCGGTTGCAGCAACGAGAAGACGACGGAAAATGCCGGCCTCATGAGCCCTTATCCGCCGGGGCTCGTACTGCCCGACCTCGATACGCGCCCGAGCTGCGCGCAAGCGTGGCCGCCGGTGCTGGCCGCGGCGGATGCAAAGCCGGTAGGCGCGTGGACAATCGTGGCGCGTCCGGACGGTACGAAGCAGTGGCAGTACAACGAACACCCGCTGTACACGTCGTACTTCGATGAAAAGCCCGGCGATGTGCTGGGCGGTACAACGCGCACCGAACGTGTCGCAGGAAATTATGCGTGGCGCACGCCGATCCAGCCATCGCCGAACGTTCCGCCCGGGTTCATCGTTGAGTCGAGCGCAAACGGCCGCATGATTTTGACCACCGGCCGCATGTCGATTTACGCCTACGAGAAGGACACCGCGAAAACCTCGGCGTGCACCGGCCAATGTGAATCGCTGTTCCCGCCGATGCTTGCGCCGGCCTCGGCAAAGGCCCTCGGCGAGTGGACGATCATCGAACGCGCGCCAGGCGTGAAGCAGTGGGCGTTCCGTGGACAACCGCTTTATCGGCATGCGCCGGATATTGAACGCATGAGCATGATCGGCAGTGACGTGCCGGGCTGGAGCAATGTCTATACGCAGCGCGTACCAGCGCCGCCTCAAAATTTCAAATTGGTCGAGACCGACGCCGGCACCGTCATCGCCGATCCGCAGGGCCGCACCATTTATACTTATGTGTGCGCGGACGACGCGGCGGATCAACTTTTGTGTGACCACCCCAAAACGACGCAAGCTTATCGCCTGGCCATGTGCGGCGGCGGTGACCCGGCGGAGTGCGTGAAGCAGTTCCCGCCGGTGCTGGCACCCGTGAGCGCCAAGAGCGGCAGCAACGCGTGGGGCACGATGTATCTTGACGCAAAGTCGGGCCGGGAAGCGGCGGCAACGGACAAGGATGCGCTGCACGTTTGGACCTATCGTGACCGCCCGGTTTACACCTACGCCGGTGACGAGTTCGTCGGCGATACCGATGGCGATAGCCGCGGCGAATTCCAAGGGCGCCGTCAGGGCTTCAACGCCATGTTCGTGCGTGACGACTACTTCGGCAAAGCCAACTAGGCGAGGATGACACTCATGGCCTCCACATTAAACCGCCTCGCGCCGCTCTCATTTGTTGGCGCCGCGCTGATCGCGCTGAGCACACCGGCCATTGCCGCCGAAGGCACCGTCATCCGCGACGGCCGCATCGGCTATGCGCTCAAGACGCTCTTCTGGTCGATCCATCAAACACCGGACGGAAAAGCCGAATGTCCGGAAGGCTTCAACACCTGGGGGCCGCGCGAAACTTTCAAGGCGCTGTTCCCGCAGGACAAGGGCCAAAAGTGGTCCATCCAGGAATCCCATCTCGCGCGCGAGATTGAAGGCTGGTTCCCGAGCGACAAGCCCGAGAAGTTTCCTTA
>CANJEU010000222.1 GCA_947473445.1 Fidelibacterota bacterium
CGCGTACAAGATCCGTGGGAAAAGCGCGTGCCGGGTTTCGGCTTTGGCCGAGACCCCGTGCGTACGCCCATGGCCTGGACGGCGGAACCACACGGCGGGTTCAGCGTTGCCGACCCATGGTTGCCGCTTCACGATACGCGCCAGTGCAACGTCGCGGCACAGCAGAGCGACTCCGGCTCGATGCTGATGCTGACGCGTGCATTGATCGCGCTTCGCAGACAAGAGCCCGCCTTGAGCATCGGCGCATATGGACTGATCGAGGCGCGGGGTGATGTCCTCGTGTACGAGCGTCACCACAACGGACGGCGCCTCGCTGTTCTGCTGAACTTCGCCGATTCCACAATTTATACGCCGCTCGACGGTGCGGGCACCCGACTGCTGTCGACATATCCTGGGCCGGCAAGCGAACACGCAGGTCCGCTTGTTCGCCTGCGGCCCCGCGAAGGGATCGTTCTGGAGGTTTCCCGACAGGCGTGAGCGGCAGCGGCGCTTGCACAGGTGCCGAACTGCGGGTACTGCTCGCTCCTCCCCATGAGCATTCCCGCCGCCATTGCTCCCGCGCCCCGCCGCATCCTGCTTCCCGATGCGCCTGTTGTCGCGGCTGAATGGGTGAAAGCCGCTATTCTCGATTCGAACGGCGAAATTTCGATCAAGCGGGCCGCGATCGCCGGTCAACGCATGGCAACGGCCCGTCCGGTGGTGTGCCATGGGCCGGCGACGGCCGCGCGCCTCAAAACCGAACGATTCCCGGCCCATGACGTCCTTGAGCTATTCGCCTTCGTGCGCCCGGCCACCTTCTGCCTGCCGACGATCTCGGGACTCGCGGCCGTCTTGGGCCTCGCCGCGCCGGCGAAGCTTGAGGACAAACCCGAGACGTTACTGCTGTGCGCCCGCAAGCTGCTCGAGGAACTGAAGGTTCTGGGCGATCTTGAAGCCAAGACTCTGGCCGCGGTTGCCGGCGCGATGGCGCGCGGCGGATGGGCTTGGGGGCCAAGCGTCCTCGCCGCGCTCGGCGGAGACCCCAACGCGGCCCGCGGGTTCGGCCCGGCCGCGGGACTACGGGTGTGGATCGACCTGCCCGCCTGGGAGGAGCGCGCGCCGCCCGCCGCCCCCGGAAGCAAGCCGGTGCCGTTCGCCGATACCGAGGCACGGCTCGAACGCCTGCTCGGCGCGGGCGCCGAGCCCCGTCCGACACAAAAGGAATACACCCGCCTCGTTACCGAGGCCTTCCAGCCGCGGGGGGCCTCCAATCAACCCTTACTCGTCCTGGCGGAGGCCGGCACGGGCACGGGCAAAACCCTGGGCTACGTCGCCCCTGCGAGCGTGTGGGCCGAACAGAATGAAGGCGCGGTGTGGCTTTCGACGTTCACGCGCAATCTTCAGCGTCAGCTCGACCAGGAACTCGACCGCCTGCATCTCGACCCGGAAGAAAAGAAGCGCCGGGTCGTTATCCGTAAGGGGCGTGAGAATTATTTGTGCCTGCTGAGTTACGAAGAGGCGCTCAACCGTCTCGGCGCACAGCCGTACGACGCAATCGCACTTGGTCTTGTCGCGCGATGGGTCGGCGCAACGCGCAACGGCGACATGGTCGGCGGGGATTTGCCCGGCTGGCTGCCCGAGGTACTTGGTCGCGAGAAAGTCATTGGCCTTGCCGATCGCCGCGGAGAATGCATCTACGCAGCGTGCAATCATTATCAGAAATGTTTCATCGAGCGCACGGTGCGGCGTGCGCGTTACGCCGACATCGTCGTGGCCAATCACGCGCTGGTGATGGCGCAGGCCGCGCTTGGCGGCATTGACGACGCGTTGCGCCCGACGCGCTACGTGTTCGACGAAGGTCACCACATCTTTGAAGCTGCGGACTCCGCCTTCTCGGCGCACTTCACCGGCCTGGAAGCTGCCGACCTGCGCCGTTGGATTCTCGGCGCCGAGGGCAGCGCCAAGCGCAGCCGCGCCCGCGGATTGAAACGCAGGTGCGAGGATCTGATCGCGTGCGGCACGGGGGACGATTTCAATCTGTCGAATACGGTCGAGGACGTCATCGACGCGGCGCGCGCGCTTCCCAGTCAGGGCTGGCGCAATCGCGTCAAGGACGGCGCGACGCAAGGGCCGTCGGAAAAGTTTCTGGCGTTGGTGCGCGAACAGGTTCTCGCCCGCGTCGACACATCTTCGCCCTACTCGCTCGAAGCGGAAACGACCCCGCTTGTCGAGGGTCTCGCAGACGCCGCCGACGCGCTCGAAACCGCGCTTGCCCGGCTTGAGGGCCCGCTACGCCGCCTCATCGCCGGCTTTACCGCCAAGCTGAATAAGGACGCAGGTATTCTCGACACGTCCATGCGCCAGCGCCTGGAAGCGGTGATTCGCACCCTTGAGCACCGCGGCGCGATGCAGGTTACCGCTTGGCGCGGCATGGTGAAATCGCTGAAGGATAAAACACCGCAGGAGTTCGTCGACTGGTTCCATATCGAGCGCATCGACGGCGCCGATATCGATGTCGGGCTCAACCGCCACTGGCTCGATCCGACCCTGCCGTTCGCGCGCGCGCTGGCCGACCATGCGCACGGCATCGTCGTGACATCGGCCACGATGCTCACCGGCGAGACGGACGAGGCCGAACAGTGGACCCATGCCGAGCAGCGCGTCGGCGCGTGGCATCTATCCGCGCCGGTCGCGCGCGCCTCCCTCGCCTCGCCGT
Source organism: Fidelibacterota bacterium (assembly GCA_947473445.1). Taxonomy (GTDB): domain Bacteria; phylum Pseudomonadota; class Alphaproteobacteria; order Rhodospirillales; family Rhodospirillaceae; genus SHVO01. The sequence continues at coordinate 2,696 of CANJEU010000222.1, forward strand.
TCAACTACGTCGACAATACGCGAGTCATCGTCGTGACCGACGTGCGCAAGGACGATCTGCAACAGGTCGCCGCGGCCTACCGCGAGCTTTTCCTGGCCGCGAACGGTGGGGCCCTTGGTCTTTTCACGGCGATCTCTCGCCTGAGGGAGGTGCACAGCCGCATCTCCTCCCCGCTCGACGAGGCCGGAATTCCGCTCTATGCGCAGCATGTGGATGCGATGGACACATCCACCCTCGTTGATATTTTCCGCGCCGAGGAAGACGCCTGCCTGCTCGGGACCGATGCGGTGCGCGAGGGGGTCGATGTGCCTGGACGCGCGCTGCGGCTCGTCGTGTTCGATCGAGTGCCCTGGCCGCGCCCGGACATCCTGCACAAGGCCCGCCGCGCCGCGTATGGAAAACGCGGCTATGACGATGCCATCACCCGGCTTCGCCTCAAGCAGGCGTTCGGCCGCCTGATCCGCCGCGAATCCGATCACGGCGTCTTCGTTCTGCTCGACCCCATGATGCCATCTCGGCTGTGCACGGCGTTTCCGCCCGGCGTGACGGTCGCGCGGGTTGGCCTTGCCGAAGCCGTGACAATGGTGCGGGACTTTCTAGGCGGCGCGCCAGCGCCACCTGCGCCTTGATCTAGTCGAGGCCTTGCACGGCCATCTGCGTACGGCCGTCCTGCGGCCCTTCGTTGCACTGCGCACCTAGGCCTTCAGGCTCCTTGCGGCTGCCGCGGTTCATTATTTTCGACAATACGAATGTAAAAACAATGAGTTAGAACGGTAACGTGAGCCCCTGGAACAACATACCCTCATTGCGCGTTTTATTGAGCAGACTCTCCTTACTCATTTTGAGTGACCATCCTGCATCCCGGCTGATTGGAGACCATGGGACCTATGCCGCAGACGTCCACGAAAACATCAAATGGCGGCTCAAGGACGAGTGACGCCAAGCGCCTCTCGCGCCTTCAAGTGATGTTGTCCGCCGAGGAGCTGACCGCCCTCGACAACTTCCGTTTCGAAAAAAGGATGCCGAGCCGCGCATCCGCGATCCGCGAAATTCTGCGGCGCGGCCTCCACGCCGGCGGATTCAGCCTTGCCGCGGAGGGATCAAATTCGAAGGAGTTCGGCGTATTGCGCGACGGCTCGGACGACGATTGAGCAGGCGCTCGCCTTCGCTACGTCCCGAGGGTTCGCCCCTCGCGCATACGTACGAGACTATGCATCGCGGCGTTCATCGGCGTCGGAATGCCGTAGCGCTCTCCTTGCGCGGCTATGTACCCATTCAGCGAGTCGATTTCCGTGAGCTTGCCGCGGGCCAGATCCTGCTGAGTCGATGACAATGTATTGGGCATCGCCGGGCCCAATTTACGCACCTTCTCCTGCACGTCGGCCAGATCAAGCCCGATGCCTTTGGCCTGAGCGACAGCCACGATCTCTTCGGCCAGAGTCATCATGATGGCGACCGCGCCCGGATCGTTAACCATCACGCCATACGTGCAGCCGGTGAGCGCCGAAAGGGCATTGTAGGTGCCGTTCATCACCAGTTTTGTCCACATCTCCAGCGGCAGGTCGGCGCTGATGCGGCAGGGCATGCCCGCACCCGCGAACATCTCGGTTATCGCCTTCATAATCGCTTCCGGGAACGGCCCGCCGATCACGAGGTCACCGCGTCCGGAATGGCGCAGGGTTCCGGGCTTGGGCACCGCCGCGGCGACGTAAACCGCTGCGGAGACGACGTCGAAGCCAAGCTCATCTTTGATGCGTTCAGCATTATCGACGCCGTTCTGCATGCTGACCATTACGGCGTCCGGCCGCATCAGGGCCTTGGCTTCGCGCGCGGCGCTGACGGTGTCGAGAGTCTTCACGCA
>CANJEU010000223.1 GCA_947473445.1 Fidelibacterota bacterium
CAAGGCGCGTGAGCCAGAACCAGACCGGGACAAAGATCGCAACGACAAGCGTCGCCGTGCGCAGAATGTTGAACGCATCCTTGGCCGAGACGTATTCCCACATGTGGCGATAGATGCCGGTGACGATGTACACGCCCGCGGCCACCAGCGCGAAGAAGGCCGCCGTCTCGAGCGCTTCCGGACGGCGGGCGAAAAAATCCCAGGACAGGAATTCGAACAGGCGCAGGCCGTAGGCCGCGAGCATGGCGCAGAATGCCATGGCGACGTCGAAGGCGAAGACCGCAAGGTTGCGTGGCTGCAAGAGATGCAGCACGGCAAAAAGCGGTCGCTTGCGGGCCTGATCGGTCACGCGGAAAAGTGCCTTCGACGAAACTGCGGCCTCGAGTGTAACGCAAAGGCGCGCGCAGGTGTAAAATTTGAACCCAAAATCGACGCCGTTATAAGGCCTTACGGCGAAAGCGGCTATCGGGAAGTCGTCCGTCTAACGAACGACTATGGCCTTTTCAGGGTTGCAGCCAGGTCGGGCGGTCCCGCCCGGTCCGGATGGTTTTGCCAAGGACGGTGGCCCCGGCGGGAATATCGGTCACAACCGTTGCCCCGGCCCCGATGAGCGCGCCGGCCCCAATCGTGACCCCGGGTACAACCACTGCGCCCGCGCCGATGTGCGTCTCCTCGCCCACCGTCACGCCGCCGCACAGCACCGCGGCAGGGGCGATGTGGCAATGGTCCCCGATTTTACAGTCATGATCGATCTGCGCGCCGGTGTTGATGATGGTATTTGCACCGATCACGCAGCCGGGATGGATAATTGCCCCGGTGATCACCTGGGCGCCCTCGTTCAGCCGGGCGCGGGCCGAGATGCTGGCATCGGGGCTGATGACGGTTTCGAAACGATAGCCCTTTTCCTTGAACTGGGCGAACAGGGCGCGGCGCCGGCCAAGGCCCGCGTCACCAGTGCGGGGGATATTGCCAAGGGCGTTCACGAGCAAAATTTCGGAGGGGACGCGCGCGAAAACCGCCTCGCGCCCGCCAATGACGGGAACCTCGTCGAGGACGGTGCCGGCAAGGGCGGCATCATCGTCGGTCAGTGCGGTGACGACGCGGCCGGCCCGTCGCAAAACGTCGATGAGGACCCGGGCATGTCCGCCGGCGCACAGCACGTAAAGTTCGGGTGACATGGTCATGGACTCAAATCGCAGACGTGACGGACGAAAGCATGGCGGAGGCGCTCATTGAGCGTTAAGACGTTTCAAGACATAGTGCCAGCACATTTCTTATATGTGACTTGGACTTGACCCCTGCTGAGGCAAGCGTTTTATGGCGAAAAAACCCGCGAAGACTTCGGGCCCGAAAGTCGCCCTTATCACCGGCATCACCGGCCAGGACGGGGCTTACCTCGCCGAGTTTCTGCTCAAGAAGGGCTATATCGTCCACGGGGTGAAACGCCGGTCGTCCTCGTTCAATACCGGGCGCATCGACCACCTGTACGAAGACCTGCACAAATCGGGCGCGCGCTTCTTCCTGCACTTCGGCGATATGACCGACGCCACCAATCTGATCCGCCTGGTACAGGAAGTTCAACCCGACGAGATTTATAACCTCGCCGCCCAGAGCCATGTGCAGGTGAGCTTCGAAACACCCGAATACACCGCCAACGCCGACGGCATCGGCACGCTGCGCCTGCTCGAAGCCATCCGCATCCTCGACCTCAAGGACAAGACACGCTTCTACCAGGCGTCGACCTCGGAGCTATATGGCTTTGTGCAAGAAACCCCGCAGACGGAAAAGACCCCGTTCTATCCGCGCTCGCCCTACGCCGCCGCCAAACTCTATGCCTATTGGATCACGGTGAATTACCGCGAGGCCTATGGCTATCACGCCTCGAACGGCATCTTGTTCAATCACGAGAGCCCGTTGCGCGGCGAGACATTCGTCACACGCAAGATCACGCGCGCGGTGGCGGCGATCGAACTCGGCCTGCAGGACAAAGTCTATCTCGGCAATCTGGATGCCAAGCGCGACTGGGGCCATGCTCGCGACTATGTGGAAGGCATGTGGAAGATCGTGCAGCAGAAGAAGCCCGATGACTTCGTGCTTGCCACCGGTGAAACCCATGCGGTGCGCGAGTTCGTCGAACTCGCCTTTGGCGAAGTCGGCCGCAAGATCAAATGGACCGGCAAGGGCGTGAAGGAAAAGGGCCTCGACGCGAAGACCGGAAAAATCTTGGTGCAAATCGACCCGCGTTATTTCCGTCCCACCGAAGTCGACCTCCTGCTCGGCGATCCGCGCAAAGCGCACAAGGTGCTGGGCTGGAAACACAAGACGTCCTTCAAGACGCTCGTGAAGGAAATGGTGGCATCCGACCTCGTCAACGTTAAAGCCGAAGCCATGCGTTTCGGCCGGCACGATTAAATGCCGGGCGCGTACGCTCTCACAGGCAAACGCGTTTGGGTGGCCGGGCATCGCGGTATGGTCGGCGGCGCGATCGTGCGCCGGCTGGCGACCGAGGGCTGCACGATTCTCACAGCGACACGCCGCGAACTTGATCTCACGCGCCAGGCCGATGTCGAAGTGTGGATGCGCGCGCATAAGCCAGAAGCCATTTTCCTGGCCGCGGCGGTGGTGGGCGGTATCGTCGCCAACGACACGCGGCCGGCCGAATTCCTGACCGAGAATCTTCAGATCCAAACCAATATCATCAAAGGCGCGCACGACATCGGCGCCGAGAAACTTCTATTCCTGGGGTCAAGCTGCATCTACCCGCGTCTTGCGCCGCAGCCGATGAACGAAGACGTGCTTCTCACCGGACCGCTCGAGCCCACCAACCAGTGGTACGCTATTGCCAAGATCGCCGGCCTCAAACAATGCCAGGCGTATCGGCGCGCCTATGGCCGCGATTTCATCAGTGTCATGCCGACCAATTTGTATGGACCGGGCGATAATTTCGACCTGACCTCGAGCCACGTGCTGCCGGCGCTGATGGCCAAGGCCCATGAGGCCAAGCTGACGGGTAAGGCGTCGCTCACGCTGTGGGGCACGGGCACGCCGCGGCGCGAATTCCTTCATGTTGATGATTTGGCCGATGCCTGCGTCTTCCTGCTGAAGACTTATTCGGATGAGAATTTGGTCAACATCGGCGTCGGTGAAGATGTGACCATCCGCGAGTTGGCCGAGATCATCGCCGACGTCGTGGGCTTCAAAGGCAGCTTCGCGTTCGACACCAGCAAGCCCGACGGCACGCCGCGCAAACTGCTGGACGTCGGCCGTCTCAACCGCCTCGGCTGGAAGGCCAAGACCGGTTTGCGCGAGGGGATCGCGGCAACCTACGACTGGTATCGCAAGAACGTCGCAACGGCTGCTGAGTAGAACGCCTGATGCAGATCTACCTGCCCATCGCTGAACTGTCCGTGAACATCTACCTGGTTCTGGCGCTCGGCGGCATCGTGGGTCTGCTCTCGGGTCTGTTCGGTGTCGGCGGCGGGTTTCTGATGACGCCGCTGCTGATCTTTATCGGCGTGCCGCCGACGGTCGCAGTCGGCACGCAATCGGTGCAGATCGTCGCCTCGTCGGTCTCGGGCATGCTGGCTCACATGCGGCGCAACAACGTCGACTTCCTTATGGGTGGGGTGCTAACGGCGGGCGGTGTGGTCGGCTCGGGCCTTGGCGTGTGGCTGTTCAGCCTGCTCAAGGATACAGGCCACATCGATCTGACAATTTCACTGGGCTATGTCGTGTTCCTTGGCATCGTCGGCGGCTTCATGCTGATGGAAAGCCTGCCGAGCGTTCTGAAGAAGAAACCGGTGTCGCTGTCGCTGGCGGCGCGCGGCCCGGGCCGGCACATCTGGATGCACGGCCTGCCATTCAAAATCCGCTTCCGCCGCTCGAAACTCTATATCTCGGCGTTGCTGCCCATCGGCATCGGCTTCCTGGTCGGCCTGCTCGTGGCGATGATGGGCGTCGGCGGGGGCTTCCTGATCGTCCCGGCGATGATCTACCTGCTCGGCATGCCGACGCAGGTGGTGATTGGCACCAGCTTGTTCCAGATCACCTTCGTCACCGCCGTGACCGCGTTGCTGCAAGCCACCTTCAACCAGTCGGTGGATATCGTGCTTGCACTGTTACTGCTGGTGATCGCGGTCGTGGGTGCGCAAGTCGGCGCGCGGCTCTCGGGCAAGATCAAGGGCGAGCACTTGCGTGTTGCCCTTGCCAGCATGGTGCTGCTGGTGGCGCTGCGCCTGGCCATCGGCCTTGTGATTCCGCCGGGCGAGCCGTTCTCGCTGTCGAGCCAGCTAGGGAGCGCGCCATGAAGTGGGCCGCGCTTCTTGTCGCATTGTGTGTTGTTGCCCTGGGCCTTGCTGCACCGGCGCGCGCACAGGAACCGCCGCCCGCGTTTGAAGTGCCGCTGATGGCCGATCTTTCGAGCCACCTCGTAGCCATCACCTCGCGCTTCATCGGTACGGACGTGTTGCTGTTCGGCGCCACCGACGGGCCAGGCGACATCGTGGTCGTGGTGACGGGGCCGATGCGCGATGAAACGGTGCGGCGCAAGAAGCG
>CANJEU010000224.1 GCA_947473445.1 Fidelibacterota bacterium
ATGGAAATGGAAGCCGTCGATGAAGGCGTGATGGGCAAGATCCTGGTGCCGGAAGGCACCGAAGGGGTCGCCGTGAATGTTCCCATCGCGGTGCTGCTCGAGGAGGGCGAAAGCGCCTCGTCGATCAAAGATGCGCCGCCCGCGGCAAAGGCCGCTGATGCTCCGGCCGCGAAGGAAACAAAGGCGCCCGCCGCCGCGGCTGCTCCGCCGCCGCCGGCCGCCGCCGCGCAGCAGCCTGAAGCCGAAGTGCAGGGCGGAAAGATGCAGACCGTGCGCGACGCGCTGCGCGACGCCATGGCCGAAGAAATGCGCGCGGACGACCGCGTGTTCCTGATGGGCGAGGAAGTCGCCGAATATCAGGGCGCTTATAAAATCAGCCAGGGCCTGCTGCAGGAATTCGGCGCGCGGCGCGTGATCGATACGCCGATCACCGAGCACGGGTTCGCCGGCCTTGCGGTGGGTGCGGCCTTCGGCAATCTGCGGCCGATCGTCGAATTCATGACCTTCAATTTCGCCATGCAGGCGATGGATCACCTGATCAATTCGGGGGCCAAGACGCTGTACATGTCCGGCGGCCAGATGGGCAGCCCGATGGTGTTCCGTGGGCCGAACGGCGCTGCCGCACGCGTGGGCGCGCAACATAGCCAGGACTTCGCGAGCTGGTATGCGCATATTCCGGGCCTCAAGGTTCTGGCGCCGTGGTCCGCTGCCGACGCGAAAGGCCTGCTGAAGGCCGCGATCCGCGATCCCAATCCGGTGATCTTCCTCGAAAACGAAATCCTCTACGGGCAAAGCTTCCTGGTGCCGGATGGCGATGTGGTCACACCGATCGGCGTGGCAAAGATCGAGCGTCCCGGGAAAGACATCACCCTGACGGCCTACTCGATCATGGTCGGCAAGGCGCTGAAGGCCGCTGAGATTCTGGCGGAAGAAGGTGTCGACGCCGAGGTGATCAATCTGCGGAGTATCCGTCCGCTCGACACGCAGACCATCGTTGAGTCTGTCAAGAAGACCAACCGCCTCGTTTCGTGCGAGGAAGGCTGGGTGACGTGCGGTATCGGTTCTGAAATCTCTGCGATCGTGATGGAGCAGGCGTTCGACTACCTCGATGCCCCCGTCGGACGCGTGTGCGCGAAGGATGTGCCGCTGCCCTACGCCGCGAACCTCGAACAAATGGCGCTGCCGCAGGTGGAAGACATTGTCGCCGCCGCCAAAGCCGCCATGTACCGGTAGGGGGAGGGCGCATGTCGACGCAAATCCTGATGCCGGCGCTCTCGCCGACCATGACTGAGGGCAAACTTGCCAAGTGGCTGAAGAAGGAAGGCGACGCCATCAAAAGCGGCGATGTGATCGCCGAGATCGAGACCGATAAGGCGACCATGGAAATGGAAGCCGTGGACGAAGGCGTGCTCGGGAAAATCCTGATCCCCGAAGGCACCGAGAAGGTGTCGGTGAACGAACCCATCGCGGTTCTGTTGGCCGAAGGGGAAAAGATGGGAGCAACGCCCGCCCCGAAAGCGCCCACCCCCGCCCCGAAAGCGGAAGCCAAGCCGGCCGCCGCAGCTCCGGCGCCCCAGGCGCCCGCGCCTTTGGCGGCGCCCGCGGCGGCGCCAAAGGCCGCAGCGCCCCCGCCGGTGGCCGCCAAGCCGAACGATGCGCCGAAGGGCGCGCGCATTTTCATCAGCCCGCTCGCGAAGCGGCTTGCGAAAGAGGCCGGTCTTGATCCGGCCGACATCGACGGCAGCGGACCGCGCGGCCGTATCGTGCGCGCCGATGTGGAACGCGCGATCGCGGACGGCGCCAAGCGCAAACCCGCCGCGGCGAGCGGTGCGTCGGGCACGGTCGATATCTTCGGCCAGCCTTACAAGGCGCAGATCAACACAGGCGTTCGCAAGACCATCGCCAAACGCCTGACGGAATCCAAGACCACTATCCCGCACTTCTACGTGTCGCTTGATTGCCAGATCGACGAGCTGTTGTCGCTTCGCAAGAAGCTGAACGAGCGCGCCGAGGGCGAGATGAAAATCTCGGTGAACGACTTTGTGATCAAGGCGGTTGCGCTCGCGCTGCGCAAAGTGCCGCAGGTGAATTCGAGTTGGACCGATGAAGCCGTGCTTCTTTATGAGAATGTCGATATTTCCGTTGCGGTCGCAACGCCCGACGGCCTGATCACGCCGATCATTCGCAAGGCCGATCAAAAGACCGTGGCGCAGATCTCGACCGAAATGCGCGATCTCGCTGCGCGCGCCAAGGCTAAGAAGTTGAAGCTCGATGAGTTCCAGGGCGGTGGATTCTCGATTTCCAACCTGGGCATGTTCGGCATTCGCGAATTCCAAGCCATCATCAATCCGCCGCAGTCGGGCATCCTTGCCGTCGGGAAGGGTGAGGAGCGGGTGATCGTGAAGAATGGTCAGATGGTCATTGCGAATATCGTGACCTGTACATTGTCGTGCGATCACCGCTCGGTGGACGGTTCCGTTGGCGCCGAGTTCATGCAGGCGTTCCAACGCATCATGGAAGATCCTTTGCGGATGCTGCTCTAATGGCTGACCAACATTCCTTCGACCTGATTGTCCTGGGCAGCGGCCCAGGCGGATACACCGCGGCCATCCGGGCCGCGCAGCTTGGTATGAAGACGGCCATCGTCGAGCGCGAGTTGCTCGGCGGTATCTGTCTGAACTGGGGATGCATCCCGACGAAAGCGCTTCTGCGCACGTCCGAGATCTACCACCTGATGACGCACGCCAAGGACTATGGCTTGAAGGCGGACAACGTCTCGTTCGATCTGGAAGCGGTCGTGAAGCGTTCGCGCGCGGTGGCGAGCCAGCTCAACGGCGGTATCAAACACCTGATGAAAAAGAACAAGATCACGGTGTTCGAAGGCCACGGTAAGCTTGCCGGAAAGGGCAAGCTTGCGGTGACGAAGGACGATAAGCCCGTCGCCGATCTGACGGCCAAACACATCATCCTGGCGACCGGCGCGCGCGCGCGCGATCTGCCGGGGATGGAAGCGGACGGGAACCTCGTATGGTCGTACCGTCATGCCCTTGTGCCGAAGGTATTTCCCAAGACGCTGCTGGTGATCGGCTCGGGCGCGATCGGCATCGAGTTCGCGAGTTTCTTCCAGACCTTGGGCTGCAAGGTCACGGTCGTTGAAGTGATGGATCGCATCCTGCCCGTGGAAGACGCGGAAGTTTCGGCCTTTGCCCACAAGCAGTTCGAGAAGCAGGGCATGGTCATCAAGACCAAGGCGGCCGTGAAAGCCTTGAAGAAGGGCGCGAACGATGTCACGGCGACCATCGAGCAGAACGGCAAGACCGAAACGCTGACGGTCGAGCGCGTCATCTCGGCCGTCGGCATCGTCGGCAATGTCGAGAACATCGGCCTTGAGAACACCAAGATCAAAGTCGAGAAGACTCACGTCATCGCCGGCAAGTATTGCGAGACCGACGAGCCGGGCGTCTATGCCATCGGCGACCTCACCGGTCCGCCGTGGCTGGCCCATAAGGCGGGCCATGAGGCCGTGATTTGCGTCGAGAAGATCGCAGGACTGCATCCGCACCCGCTGAACGTGCTTGGCATCCCCGGCTGCACCTACTGCCACCCGCAGATCGCCAGCGTCGGCCTCACCGAAGCTGCGGCGAAGGCGAAAGGGCACGAGGTAAAAGTCGGCCGCTATCCGTTCATGGCGAACGGGAAGGCGATTGCGCTCGGGGATACGAACGGTTTCGTGAAAACCGTATTCGACGCCACGACCGGCGAGATGCTCGGCGCCCATATGATCGGGCCGGAAGTCACCGAAATGATTCAGGGCTATACGATCGCCAAGACGCTCGAAACCACCGAAGAAGACCTCATGCACACGGTATTTCCGCATCCCACCCTTTCCGAAATGATGCATGAATCCGTGTTGGATGCGTACGGCCGGGCGATTAATTTCTAGGCCTGATGTGATAGACTGGCGCTCATGACCAACGTCGAACCGATCACAGAAAATAAGCAGCGCCAGCCCAAGCCCGCCTGGCTTCGGGTCAAGGCGCCGGTGTCTCCGGCCTATCACGAGACGAAGACTCTGATGCGCGACCTCAAGTTGCACACGGTGTGCGAAGAGGCCGCGTGCCCCAATATCGGCGAATGCTGGGCGCAGAAACACGCGACCATGATGATCCTCGGGGACATCTGCACGCGGGCGTGCGCGTTCTGCAATGTGAAGACCGGGAAGCCGGGCAAGGTCGATGCGGACGAGCCGGCCCACGTGGCTGAAGCGGTGAAGAGCCTCGGGTTGAAGCATGTGGTTCTGACGTCCGTCGACCGCGACGATCTGGAAGACGGCGGCGCCAATCACTGGGTCGCGGTCGTGCAGGCGGTGCGCGCGGCGAACCCGAATACGACCATCGAAATTCTAACGCCGGACTTCCGTAAGAAGCTGGGCTGTGTCGATCTGGTGGCCGAGTCACGGCCGGACGTTTTCAATCACAACCTTGAAACCGTACCGCGGCTTTACCGCAAGATCCGCGCCAGTGCGCGTTACTACACGAGCCTGC
>CANJEU010000225.1 GCA_947473445.1 Fidelibacterota bacterium
AACTGTTTCCAACACAGGTGCGCGGCACAGGACAGGGGTTCTGCTATAATTTCGGGCGCGGATGCGCGGCGGGCGTGCCGGCGCTGGTGGGATTCATCTCCACGCAAGGATCGCTGGGCCAGGCGATATATATTGTTGCCGGTTGCGGCTACGCTATTGTGATTTTCGCCGCCCTTTGCCTACCGGAGACGCGCGGTCGCGAACTCCGCTAGGCCGACTTCAACTCTGTGCGTTCGGACAAGCGCGCCATGATCAGCATCGACCTCAATAGCGACCTCGGCGAGGGGTTCGGCGCCTGGCAAATGGGCGACGACACGGCGATGCTGGCCATCGTCACCAGCGCCAATATCGCCTGCGGTTTCCATGCAGGCGACCCCGCCGGCATTTATTCGGTGCTGAAGGAAGCCGCGGCGCGCGACGTTGCGGTCGGCGCGCATGTGGCTTACCGCGATCTCGTCGGTTTCGGACGCCGAAATATGGAGCCGAGCAGCGCCGAGCTTGTCGGCGATGTCATTTATCAGATCGGCGCCCTGCAAGGGCTGGCGACGGCCGCCGGCACAAAGGTGCACTACGTGAAGCCGCATGGCGCGCTCTATAACACCATCGCGCACGACAAACGCCAGGCGGCCGACGTGATCGCCGCCATCAAAGCCGTCGATCCGTCGCTTGTATTGATGGCCCTGGCGGGCGCGCCCATCGTCGCCCAGGCGCGCGCGGCGGGACTGAGCGTTGTTTGCGAGGCTTTTGCCGACCGGGCGTATAATGCAGACGGCAGCCTTGTCAGCCGGCGGCTGCCGGGCGCCGTTCTTCATGACGCGCAAGCCATCGCGCAGCGCACCTTGCGCTTCGTCGAGAGCGGCCGCGTCACCGCGATCGACGGAACCGACATCGCGCTTGAAGCGCAGTCGATTTGCGTTCATGGCGATACGCCGGAGGCTGTGGCCATCGCGCGCGCCTTGCGCGAGACCCTCGCCAGTCGCGGCGTTGCGCTGAAGCCCTTCGTGCATGGGTGACCGGCTGCGGTTCCTGCCGGCGGGTGAGAATGCTTTTCTCGTCGAATTGCCCGATCTCGCCCTGACGCTGACGCTTCTCGACGGTTTACGCGCCGCGAAGCTCACGGGGATCGCAGATATTATCCCGGGCGCGCGCACCTTGATGGTGCGCTTCGACCCTCTTGTCGTGGATCGCACAAACCTTGCCGCCGCGATTTCACGGATCGACCTCTCCAATCCTGCCGTGCGAACGGGAACGGCTTTCGAGATCCCCGTCGTCTATGAGGGCGAGGATCTTGGCGATGTCGCGAAAATTCTAGGCTGCTCGATCGAAGAGGTCGTCGGCCGGCATACGGCGGCGACCTATACGGTTGCCTTCACCGGCTTCGCGCCGGGGTTCGTCTATATGACCTGCGACGATCCCACATTGGACGTGCCGCGCCGTACGAGTCCGCGCGTCCGCGTTCCCGCGGGGTCCGTGGCGCTCGGTGGGAAATTCTGCGGCGTCTACCCGTCCGAGAGTCCCGGCGGCTGGCAGCTTCTGGGCCGCACGCCGGAGAAGGTGTGGGATCCCGCCCGCGCGAAGGCCGCGCTGCTCGCGCCCGGCGACCGCGTCCGCTTCCGTGAGATTGCGAAGGGAGCCGCGGCGTTTCCACGCGCCGAAATAGCGCGCGTTGCCGCGCCGTCCGCGGCTGGCCTTCTGGTCACACGGGCCGATCGCCCCGCGCTCTACCAAGATCTTGGCCGCCTGGGGCATGGGGATCAGGGCGTTGGCATTTCCGGTGCGCTCGATGCGGCAAGCTTTGTGCAAGCCAATCGCTGTGTGGGAAATCCGCCTGATGCGGCGGCGCTTGAAATCACCTTTGGCGGATTCGCGCTTAAGGCTGACCGGTCCATCACGCTCGCGGTGACGGGCGCACCCGCGCCGCTCGCGGTGTCCAGCGCCGAGGGGCAAAGAAATTGGGCGCCTTTCGCGCGCCCCTTTGAACTCAAGGCCGGCGACGAACTCGCGCTTGAGGCGCCGTCGAGGGGCCTGCGCAGCTATCTTGCGCTGCGCGGTGGCTTCAAGGTCGAAGAGGTGCTCGGGTCGGCATCAACGCATACCTTAGCCAGGGTCGGGCCCGCGCCCGTCATGCAGGGCGATATTCTCGTCCCAGCGGATGCCGCCGCCGCCGCGCCCGATCCCGCGCCGCCGCACCTTGTCCGCATGCCGAAGCCCGGTGAGACGGTCACGCTCGACGTTGTGCTGGGTCCGCGCACGGACTGGTTCGCGCCGGAGAGTGTCGCAACGCTCTTCGCGCAGGACTGGAAGGTGACTCCGGACTCCAACCGCATTGGCCTGCGTCTCGCGGGCGCAAAAGCTTTGCAGAAATGCACGGATGCAGAACTTCCCTCCGAAGCGACGATGGTCGGGTCGATTCAGGTTCCGCATAACGGGCAGCCGGTGCTTTTCCTGGCCGATCATCCCCTCACGGGTGGTTACCCCGTGATCGGTGTCGTCGCGCGACACCACCTCGACCTCGCCGGCCAGATTCCCGGCGGCGCAAAGGTGCGGTTCAATCCGGTGAGCGCTTTCGCGCCGTTTGTGAAACGTTAGCGCGGGCAAGAAAAAGCCGCCGCTCCGGGTGAGAGCGGCGGCTCAAAGTCTTAGCGGCTAGTTCTGGAAGCGAACGCCCACGCGGATCGTGCGCCCATTACAGTCAGAGCCGTTACCGCAATCGCCGAGGATCGAGCGGAAGCCGTTGCCGGCCGGACCGGGCCAAGCGCGCGCAGGATCGGTGTCGAAAAGGTTGCGGACGTTGAGGAAAGCGGTGGCGTTCCAATCGCTGTCCTCGGGAGAAAGTTCGTAGTTGAAGGAGGCGTCCAAGTAGAAGGTGCCCTCGCGCAGGTTCTGGTTGATCGTGATGTTGGTCACGTTCGACACGGGGCAGCCGGTCGTGCACTCGATCCAATCGTCATCTTGCTTGCCGGCGCTGCGGCCGCGGGCCGCCAGCGTTGCGGTGAAGGGATGCAGATTGTAGTTGATCTGCGCGCTATAGCGCCATTTCGGGTTCTCGGCGCCTGCACGTTCTTCCACCGGGTTGACGGTATTGTCTTGGATGTCCTTCAGCGCGCGCGAGGCCGAGCCGCGAATGGTCACGGCGCCGGCCCAACTGTCCATCATGTCGGCGAGGTCGAAGCGATAGGAGGCCTCGAGGTCATATCCCTGGATTTGCTGCAGGGCCAGGTTGAACGGCTGGATGCGGATGCGTTGGATCACCTGGGTACCGCCGGCATTCGGCCCGCGCGTGATGGCGGAGCAGAAAGCGGTATTCCCCTGGAAGCAGTAGTCGACGATGGTTTGCGCGCTCACCGTTCCAATGGCGTCTTTGATCTTCACATCGTAGTAGTCGACCGACGCGCTGAAGCCTTCGAGGAAGGAGGGCTGCAGCACAACGCCGAGGCCGATGGCGTCGGCTTTTTCGGGCGTCAGCGCCGCATTGCCTTGATTGAAGCCTTGGTAGCTGACGGGCAGGCTGTTGTTGAAGCGGTCGAGCACCGTATTCGTATTGGACGTGCCGCCGGCGAAATATTCGTTCAGATTCGGCGCCCGGATGTCGCGTGATTTGGTGGCGCGGAACCGGATGTCGGGGATCGGCTGATACACGACGCCGACTTTCCAGGTCGCAACAAAACCCGACTGCGAATAGTCGGTGGCGCGGACGGCGCCGTTCAGCTCGAGCGATTCGGCCCAGGACGCGCCTTTCACCAGCGGAACGACGGTTTCTAGATACCCTTCCTTCACGTTGTACGTGCCGAAGCTCGGCAGGGAATTGCCGAAGAGCCCGTCGTTGGCGAGCGCCACGTCCGCGGCGACGCCGCTAATGCGTTCACGGCGCCATTCGCCGCCGAAGGCGACCGAGACCGGGCCCGCGGGCAGATCGAAGATTTCGCCGCCGAAGTTCGCAGCCGCGACGTCCTGACGCATCTTCTGATGACGCCACATATAGATGCCGATCCAATCGATCGCGGCCTGGCCGTTAAGACCGATGCCGAACGGATTATAGGGCACGCAGCCGTTGGTGGGGTTGGTGAGCGTCGAGCGGCAGACGACCGTTCCATTGGCGTTGCGCACCGAGTCCATCGACAAGGCGAACTTCGCCTTACTGAGGGTGTAGGGAATATCTTCGATGCTGCGGGTGATACCGAACTGGTAATAGGCATCCCACGTCCAGCTCGTTTCCATAGCGTCGAAGGTGCCGTTCATCCCGGTGACCCAGCGCGTGACATCGCGTGTATTGTCGGTGTAGTTGCCGGGAAGGTCAGGGTGCAGCGTACCGAGGGTGAACTGCGTCACGCCGGCCGCAACGCCGCGCGCGCGGACTTCCTCGGGCAGATACGGGTTGTTGATACTGACCGTGAGGTTCGCCGGATTGATCTGCGGCAGCGCGCGCGTGAGGACAGCGGACTTGGTGTAGGACCCTTGCAGGAAGATGTTCACCTCCGGCGTTAAGTCATAGCTCGCGCGGCCGAAGAGGCTCTGCACATCCT
>CANJEU010000226.1 GCA_947473445.1 Fidelibacterota bacterium
CAAAAAAAACGGCGCCGGGTAAGGGCGCCGTTTCTTGGATCAAGGATCGTTAAGGCGTTACGGAATGACGACCACGCTGTTCTCGTCCCCGCGCTGCACATGAAGCACGGTCGAGCGTTGCGAGCCCTTCATGGCGGTCTGGAACTCTTCGAGATTCTTCACCGGCTTACGGTTAACCGCCGTGATGACGTCGCCGACTTCAAGGCCGCTCCGCTCGGCGGGGCTGCCCTGCTCGACTTCGGTCACCTTCACGCCGTTCGCTTCGCCGCGGCCCGTGGCCGAGAAACTCGCCCCTTCCAAGGACTGACGGTCCGGCAGCTTCGCAAGCTGCGCCGTCGCGGGCTTGCCAATGGAGATCTTGAAGTTGCGCTTCTGCCCGTCGCGCAGCACCGTCAGGTCTACCGTCGTACCGACGGTTAGAAGGCCAATACGGTTGCGAAGGTCGGCCGAACCGCGCAGGGGACGGCCGTCCATTTCGATGGCCACATCGCCGGCGCGCACGCCCGCAACGTCGGCCGGCGTGCCTTTTTCTACACGGCCGATCAACGCGCCTTCGGTGCGGTCGATGCCGAGGTTCGCCGCGACTTCAGGCGTGATATCCGAAATCGCAACACCGATGCGGCCGCGGCGTACTTCGCCGAACTCCTGCAACTGGGCGATGACGCCCTTCACCATGGACGTCGGCACCGCGAAGCCGACGCCGACGTTGCCGCCGCCCGGCCCGTAAATTGCCGTGTTCACGCCGATCAGTTCGCCTTTGAGGTTCACGAGCGGGCCGCCCGAGTTGCCCGGATTAATGGCCGCGTCGGTCTGAATGAAGTCTTCATATTCTTCGATACCCCCGCCCGTACGGCTGAGGGCCGAGACGATGCCCGAGGTCACGGTTTTTTGCAGGCCGAACGGGCTGCCGACGGCGAACACATAGTCGCCCACGCGCAGTTCGTTGGAATCGCCGATGGGCAGGGCGTCAAGGTCTTTGGCTTCGACCTGCAGCAGCGCAATGTCCGTGCCTTCGTCGCTGCCAACCTTCTTTGCCGTCAGCTGGCGGCGATCGTGCAATGTGATTTGGATGTCTACCGCGTCGGCGATGACGTGGTGATTGGTCAGGATATAGCCCTTCTTCGCATCGATGATGATGCCCGAACCGCCCGAGGTGCGTTCACGCGGCTGTTGGCCGCGCGGGTTGCTGAAGAAGCGGAAGGGGTCGGCCTGCTGCTCTTCGGCCATGCTCACCTTGGCCTTCACTTGCACGTTCACCACCGTCGGAATGACTTTCTCGACGAGCGGGGCCAGCGTGGGGATGCCGTCGCGCGTGGGCACCATCTGCGCGGACTGTGCTTGCGCGTAGTCGACGACGACAGGTGCGGCGAAGACCAGCGCCATAGCTGTCGCAACCGTCGGCAGGAAACGAGAAGAAACCGCGTTCATTTTTCAAAAGCCCTTTCGTGGATGAGACGCTGGACCCGCTTTTTTTGTTTGGCGATGTCCGCGTGTCTCGATCGCGCGCCGCTGCAGAAAGTGGCTCGCGAAGGATTGGGCCTGATGTTATCCGAGCCCTCATTTGGATCAATTGGGGTAACAGCTATTTAATCTCGCCCCAGCACCAATTAAGCCTGCATTTATGGGCCTTTCTGCGCGGTCAGCCGGAACGATTTTTGGCTCTCATGACAGCTCGTTTGAGCTTCATTGTATTGATCAAGTTACCTACTTCTCCTTGACACCCCCAGCCTCGAATCAGACGCTTCGTGCACATTTTTGCAGGGAAGGGATCACGCATGACCGGTCTGTCACGTAAGCAGTTTTTCGCGCTCACGGCGGGCGCGGCGGCCGTCTCGGCATTTTCCGGCGGCCTTGGCGCCGCCGAAGGCGCGCTCGTCACGCGCGCGATTCCCAAAAGCAAGAACAAGGAACAATTGCCCGTGATCGGCCTTGGCACCGCACAGGATTTCGGCGCCGGGGGCGATGCGGCGCTGGTCGAGCAGAAAGCGCAGGTGATCAAGGAACTCGTCGCCCGTGGCGGGCGCATCCTCGATACCGCGGCCCAATACAGCCGCGGCGGGGCGGAAGCGTTCACAGGCGAAGTGGTCGAGAAGAACGGCCTGCGCGACAAAATCTTCCTCGCCACTAAATTCGCCGAACGCGGCAAAGAGGCCGGCGTGCAGGCCATCGAAGTCGCCTTCAAGCGCCTGCGCACCAACATGATCGATCTAATGTTCGTGCATAATATGGTCGACACCGACACCCACCTTCCGACCCTGAAGGCCGAGAAGGACAGGGGGCGTTTCCGCTACATCGGGGTCACCTCGACGGGCGACGATCAGGATCGTCTCACCACCTGGATGGACCAAGTCGATTTCGTCGAATTCGCCTATGCGGTCGACTCGCGCGAGGCCGAAAAGAAGCTCCTGCCCATGGCCGCCGACAAGGGCGTCGGGGTGCTCGTCGCGCTCCCCCTCGGGCGTGGCCGGCTGCTCGGCAAGGTTCAGGGGCAACAGGTTCCCGAATGGGCGCAAAAGGAACTCGGCGCCACGAGCTTCGCCCAGTTGCTGCTGAAATTCGTCGCCTCCCATCCGGCCGTCACCGCGGCTATTCCGGGCACCAACCGGCCCCAACATATGATCGAAAACCTCGCCGCTGGCCGTGGACCACTGCCCGACGCTAAACAACGCGAACGGATCGCGGCGATCTGGAGCGCCTAAAGGCGAACAAACGGGGAAGTAGACCGTTTACCGACCGGAACGCACCGTGCCCAGTCTTGGCGGACGGAGTGTGACGATCTCCAACAAGACGGAATGAGAGAATAATTTCTCCGAATGAGGGTCTTAACGGCCATCAGATGCGCGCCAAGCGCGACAGGAACGGCACTCTTCACTGACTCTGCGTCAGTTCGATCACGACAAAAGGATCTCCCGTATTGAAATCAACCTTCAGCCGCCGTGCTCTTGGACCGCTCCTCGGCCTCCTCGTTCTGGCAGCGGCGCCCGTCCATGCGGCCGACCGAATACTGCTCAATGCGTCCTATGATCCCACCCGCGAGCTGTATCAGGAGTACAACGCGGCCTTCGCGAAATACTGGAAGGCCAAGAGCGGAGATGATGTGACCGTACGCCAGTCGCATGCCGGCTCCGGCGGGCAGTCGCGCGCGGTTATCGATGGTTTGCGTGCCGATGTAGTGACGCTCGCGCTTGCCTACGATATCGACATCATCGCCGAGCGGGGCAAAAAGCTTTCGGCCGCGTGGCAGGCGCGCCTCCCCGATAACAGCGCGCCTTACACCTCTACGATTGTCTTCCTGGTGCGCAAAGGCAATCCCAAAGCCATCAAGGATTGGCCCGATCTCGTGAAACCAGGCATCGGTGTCATTACACCTAACCCGAAGACATCCGGTGGCGCACGCTGGAACTATCTCGCGGCCTGGGGCTACGCCTTGAAAGCCAACGGCGGCGATGCGGCGAAAGCTGAAGCTTTCGTCTCGCAGCTATATAAGAACGTGCCCATTCTTGATTCCGGCGCGCGCGGTTCCACCATCAGTTTTACGCAACGCGGTCAGGGCGACGTCTATGTCGCCTGGGAGAACGAAGCCTATCTCGCGCTGAAGGAATTCGGCGACGACAAGTTCGAAGTCATCATGCCGTCCATCAGCATCCTCGCCGAGCCGCCGGTCGCGGTTGTCGATGCCGTCGCCGAACGCAACGGCAATCTCGATCTGGCGCAGGAATATCTGAAATATCTGTACACACCTGAAGGTCAGGCGATCATCGCCAATCACTACTATCGCCCGCGCGATGCGGCCGCCGCGGCCGGCGCGGCGGTGAAGCTCCCGGCCATCGAACTCTTCACTATTGATGAGATGTTCGGCGGCTGGAAAAAAGCCCAGGCCGAACATTTCAACGATCGCGGCATTTTTGACCGCATCTACAAACCTTGACGCCCCTCGGCCCAACGTCCGGCGCACGTGCTGATTCATGGGCCCCGCCTTGCGCCCGGGTGACATGTGGTACAGATAAGGACTTCTGGAAACACCACATGGAGATTTCGTGACGGCTTTCGCGGTCCGCGCACCTTTCTGGCGCAAGCCCAGCGTCCTGCCGGGCTTCGGGCTCAGCATGGGCTTTACGCTGCTCTATCTCAGCTTCATCGTGCTGATCCCGCTCGCGGCCATGATCCTGCGCGCCTCGGGCATGACCGCCGCGGAGTTCTTCGCCACCGTTTTCGATCCGCGCGCGGTCGCGGCTTATCGTCTCAGCTTCGGCGCGTCCTTTATCGCCGCGCTCGTAAATATCGTCTTCGGCGTGCTCACCGCCTGGGTGCTCGTGCGCTACGACTTTCCCCTGAAACGCATCGTCGATGGGCTTGTCGACCTGCCCTTCGCGCTGCCCACGGCCGTCGCGGGCATCGCGCTCACCGCGCTTTTTGCCCCCAACGGCTGGGTGGGTCAGCACCTTGCCGAAATCGGTATCCAGATTGCGTTCACCCCCCTCGGCGTCGTCATTGCCCTTATCTTC
>CANJEU010000227.1 GCA_947473445.1 Fidelibacterota bacterium
CGACGGCGCACACGCCTTTAGAATATCACCGCAGCGCGACTTCGCCTGCTGGAAGACTGAAGTGGTGGGCGATACAGGGATCGAACCTGTGGCCCCACCCATGTCAAGGGTGTGCTCTACCGCTGAGCTAATCGCCCACTTCAGTCCACTTCTTCCGGGCCTCTTACCACTGCGCCTGGCGCCACATTTGCGCCCGCCGCGAAGGCCGGCAAGGGTCGGAGGGCGTTGTTTAAAGACAAGTTTTGGGAAGTGCAAGAGGCCGTCAGCGTAACTCCGGCCGGGTACGGCGGAAACACTGGCCCGGGCCGGGGCAATAGCCCTACAATCCACGGTTTCCTGCCCTATACGCCCTTTTCAGCGACGTTCCGCCCGTGGCCGCCACCGAAACAGCACCCTCTCATCCGATCGAGGTCCTGGAGCCCCGGGAGCTTAATGTCCCGCTGGTCTTCGCCTCGCCTCACTCGGGCGCGAACTATCCGCCCGACTTCGTGGCGTCCTCCGCGCTTGAGCTCGCGATGCTGCGCCGTTCGGAGGATTGTTATGTGGACGAGCTGTTCGACGCCGCGCCGGAGCTGGGCGCGCCCCTGGTGCGTGCGCTTTATCCCCGCGCCTACCTCGACCTGAACCGCGAGCCTTATGAGCTGGATCCGGAGATGTTCAGCGATCGCCTCCCCGCGTATGTCAACACGACGTCGGTGCGGGTCGGGGCAGGCCTTGGCACGATTCCGCGGATCGTTGCCACGCGCCGCGAGATCTACCGAGCCAAGCTGAATTTCGCCGAGGCCGAGCGGCGTGTCGATGCCGTGTACCGTCCCTATCATCAGGCGCTGGCCGGCATGATCGCACGGGCGCATGCGCGGTTCGGCTATTGCATCCTAATCGATTGCCATTCCATGCCTTCGACGGGATTGCCGGTCGCGGCCGTGGGGGATCCGCGCACGATCGACATGGTGCTCGGCGACAGAAGCGGGCTTTCGTGCGCGCCTGTTGTCACCGACACCGTCGACGCCTTCCTGTCCCATCGGCACTACCGCGTCACGCGCAACAATCCCTACGCGGGCGGCTTCACGACGCAACACTACGGCGACCCCGGCAGCGGCACGCATGTGCTGCAACTTGAGATCAATCGAAATCTCTATATGGACGAGGACTCGCTTGCACGCCGCCCGGGCTTTGCCGCCTTAAAGGGTGACGTTCGCGCCTTGATGTCGCGGCTCGTGGGCTTTGCCCTTGAAAACGGGCCGGCTTTGCGCCGCCTGCGCCTGAGCGCCGAGTAGCCTCATCCGACCGCGATCAGCAGGACTTCAAGTCCTGCACGGGTTGAAATGCCTTTGTCGGCTGTGCCGTATAAAATATAGTCTTTTGAACGTGTGACACCGCCCACGAGGATTTGGCTTAGGCATGCTTGAGATCGGTACCCTTACTCTGTTTCGCGAGAAGTCGATCGTTCACCAGTTCGCCGAACTGGACGACGAGGAAGGCGCGCGGGACGTGCCCGTCATGACCTTGAGGTCAAACCGCATCACGATTCCGGTAAAGACGAAGCTAAGCACGATCATGGTGATCGTGCGCGGACAGAATATCCCCGGCACCATGCGCATGGCCGCGGTCGTGGTCGAGGAAATCCGCCGCGATGCGAATATCCTGCAGGATCCCGGCGCCTTTGACTGGGAAGCGCAGTGGCGCCGCAAGGTCTCGAAATACGAAATCGACTATAATCCGGAAAATTGGGCGTCGCTTCACATCGGTGGCGAGCAGGTTTTCACGAGCCGCGAGGAAAACGACGCGATTGCCCAGGTCGAAGCCCTTGCCGCGGGCGAGGACGTTACCGATTCCATCGTTTCGGAAGCGGCGGGAAATATTCTTGGGGCGCTTGAGGATTTGGCGGTGGAGCACGATAGCCAAACCGCATTCGTCTTCACGCCCTTCCCCGCCTATTTGCGCGCCGCAATCCTGGAACGCCGGGATCGCAAGACAGGGTCTTACGCGGTCTCGGCCTATCACCCATCGCCGCAGCGCCCCGTGCGCCTGTCGGCATTCATCAACTTCTGCGCCGACATGGCCGAAACCCTTACGCATAAGTCCTTCCTCGACCGCGTGCAGGAACTGATCGCAGCCAACGCCATCGGTAATGCCGGCATCACACCCGCGCTTGTGCAGGCCACGCGTCACTGCCGGCGCGAATAAGCTGGTCTACCGTCCGGAGCGTCCGAACTTCGGCGGCTAAAGATTTGATGCGCCGTCCCCATCAAGCATCGGAGCGGCGCAACCTTTGTGGAGGCGCCCGGCGCCTTCTAACTGTTGCCAAAAGTCCTCAGCAGCAAAAGAAGCAACAAGAGGCCCACAGCCACAGCCTGTGTCGCGACGCGTAACCTCATTAATTTATTGGCGTATTTGCGATTGAACTCGCCGCCCGCGATAAATGAGACAAGGCCTGCGCCTAGCACAGCCACGACGGCCACGAGCGTTAGACCAAGCAGGATGGTGAACATACTTTCCATAGTGGGTACTCGCATAAATGCGCGAGAAGCGCGGGCTCGCTTCTGGCTTGCGGAAGGTTTCTCACCGCAGAGTTGCAGGCTAAAACATTGAAGTAAATAGGCCTCACGCCTATCCTAACAACCTCGGGGAATAGCGGACGGGGGAACATCGTGTTAGGTCGCATTCTCGTTGTCGATGACAACGTGATGGTCAGGGAGTCATATTCAGACCTTCTACGCCATCGTGGCTATGACGTGATGCAAGCCGGCGACGGCGAAGAAGCCCTTAAAGTGATCCGGAGCAGTTCCATCGATCTCGCAATCATCGACGTGATGATGCCGGTCATGGGCGGGCTGGAACTGCGGCAGGTTCTTCAGGATAACGCACCCGGCGTTGCAACAATTCTAGTGACAGGGCAGCCGGACATGGTCGAGGACCTCATGGACGACGATCCCGATTTCCAGGCCGGCCGCGTTGCGATGTTGTATAAGCCGGTTCATCCGGTGATGCTGCTTGCCGAAGTCGATAAGCGGCTGATGAAGGTCGTGGGGATGCGTTAGCCTCTGCTTCCTCTCCCGCTTGCGCGGAGGGGTGGATTACACCGAGAAACTTTCTCCGCACCCACACCGGCCTTTCTCGTTCGGGTTCGTGAAGACGAAACCGCTTTCCATTTTACTCTCGCGATAATCGAGTTCGCTGCCAAGCAGATACATGACGGCTTTGGGGTCTATGAAGACTTTAGCGCCATTGTGTTCGACGACGTCCTCGAACTTGCGCAGTTCCTCGGCGTATTCCACCAGGTAGGACTTGCCGGAACAACCCTTATTGCTGACGCCGACGCGCACGCCCAGCACGGGCTTCGTGGCCTTCGCCACAATTTCATTGATACGGTTGGCCGCGGCGTCGGTGATCTGGATCGGCGGCGGCAGGCCGCGTTTCGATTTGGTATCTGTGGTCGCTGCGGTGCTCATGATGGACCTATATAAGGGGCATCTTCAGAATATCTAGAACGTCCGGGTCTCAGAACATATCCAGGGCGACTTTGGCGACTTCCGACATATTGGCCTGCGTCCAGGGCGGATCCCAGGTCAAGACGACGTCAACCTCGCCGATCCCTTCGACCGCCGATACACGTTCGGCGACTTCCTTGGGCATGGAACCGGCGACCGGACAGGCCGGGGCCGTCAAAGTCATGGTGACGACGGCATCGCCCTTTTCGTCGATCTTCAAATCGTAAATAAGGCCAAGGTCGTAGATATTGACGGGGATTTCGGGGTCGTAGACCGAGCGCAAGGCTTCGACCACTGCTTCTTCGCTGGCCACGGGAAGCGCAGGATCCTTCGGCTCGCCGGCGCGGACGGTCGTGCCTTCCTTGGGGGGCTCATCGCCCCCGAAGTAGGGATCGTAGGCGCGCATTTCTTCGGCCGCGGGACTGTCGTGCTTTGCCAAATCGGGCGCCAAATCGGCCGCCGCTTCGGGCGGAACATCTTTCGGCGGTTGCTCCGGCGTGTGGTTGTGGTTGTTCATCGTCATTTCTCTGTGCTCGTTTGTCCCTTGCCGTCGAGGCACGACATCAAGGCATGCCAGGGCAAGGTCGCGCATTTCACGCGAACGGGGAATTGGCGCACGCCAGAAAGCGAGGCGAGCTTATCAACGCTGGCCGCTGCTTCCGCGGGCAACGCCGCCTTGACGGCGTCGGCCTCGCGCTTGCCAGTGCAAAGATCGTGGACGGCATCAAAGAGCTTCTTCGCATCGGCGACGTTTTGGCCCTTCAACGCTTCGGTCATCATCGAGGCGGACGCGATCGAGATGGCGCAACCCTTGCCGTCGAAGCCGACGTCCTCGAGAACGCCGGCGTCGGACACATTCGCGGTGACGGTTACCTTGTCGCCGCACATGGGATTGTTGCCCTGCGCCTTACATGTGTGATGTTCAACGAACCGCGCGTTTCTGGGATGTTTGGCGTGGTCGAGGATCACTTCCTGGTAAAGCGAACGCAGGTCTTCGCTGA
>CANJEU010000228.1 GCA_947473445.1 Fidelibacterota bacterium
CGGCCTCAATCCCTGCCATAACGCGGCCGGCTTTCAACTCTCCGGTCAAGGTATCCATGATCGGCTGCCAGGTTTCCTGCGGAACACGCGCCGCAAGGCCCGGTTCGGGCAGAATCTCGGCGTGATGTTCGGCAAGCGCAAGGTAGATCAGAAGACCGTTCGCGGCCGACGTCTTTCCGGCAACCAGGGAAACGAAGGCCGCCTGGGCGTGTCGCTCGGCCGCCTCCTCCTTCACCGCGCGCGGTGTCGCCAGTAGACGCAGCGGCTGCCACTGCAGCAGCAGCGCCGCCAAAAGGATCGCGCCACCCGTTGCGATGAAGGCCATGCGCAGGGAAAGCGCGGGCATCAGAAGCGCGAGCGCGGCAAGAACGACGAGGCCCATGCCCATGGCGAAGGGAACCGTGTGCACGCGGTAGTCATCGCAAACATCGCTGATGGCGAGCACGATTTCGGCACTGGTGCGCGTTTCCGCGGCCGCAACGGCGCGCTCCAGCTCTTGTTTCTCAGTGTCGGTCAACGTCACCATTTGCCCGAGGCCCCGCCGCCACCGAATGAACCGCCACCCCCGCGGAATCCTCCGCCACCGAAGCCGCCGGACCGGCGCGACCCGCTGTGCCAGACCGATGCGCCCCCAAGGACGAGCGGCCAGATACCGCGGCGGCGGCGGCCCCGGCGCAGCCAGGCGATAATCAAGAAAGCAATGAGAAGGCCGATGTACTCGCGCGGATCTCCCTCGCCGCGCGCGGCGTCGGGGATCGCGGTGGGCGCGGCGTCCGGGTCGCCGCGCAGCGCGCCCAAGATGGCCTCGACCCCCGCCACGACACCGGTATCCATCTGCCCGGCGCGGAAGGACGGCAGGATACTGTTTTCAATAATGCCGCGGGACCGCGCATCGGTAAGAATGCCTTCAAGGCCGTATCCCACTTCTATCCGCACTTCGCGGTCATTGGGGGCCACCAGCAAAATCGCGCCGGTGTCCTTTTCCTTCTGCCCAATGCCCCAGGCGCGGCCGAGTTCAACGCCGTATTCGGCGATGTCGCGCCCGTCCAGCGAAGCCACCGTCGCCACCACCAGCTGATGGCCGGTGGCGCGTTCGTGGGCTTCCAGTTTCGCGCTGAGTTCGCGCTCGGTCGCGTCGGGCAGGATATTGGCCTGGTCGACGACGCGGCCTGTCAGCGGCGGAAAGGACGGCGCCGCCGCCTGGGCGGCGCCGCAGATGACGAAAACAAGAGCGAGCGCGAGGCGGCGCATCGGATTTGGCTTTAGAACTTAACCGCCGGCGCCTGCTGGGCGGGTTCGCTGGCGGCGAAGGTCGGCTTTACTTCCGCATCGGGATAAAGGACAGCGGCGATCCAACGGCCGGGCACGGTACGCAGCTCGGTATTATAGGCCTGTACCGTCTCGATATAATCTTTGCGCGCGACGGCGATGCGGTTCTCCGTGCCTTCAAGCTGGGACTGGAGCGCGAGGAACTGCTGGTCGGCCTTCAAGTTGGGATACTGCTCGACCACGACCATAAGGCGCGCGAGCGAGCTGCTCAGCTGCGCCTGGTTTTCCTGGAACTGCGCAAACGCCGCCGGGTCCTGCGTGATGTTTTCGGGCAGCTGCATCGAGGTTGCTTTCGCGCGAGCGGCGATGACGGCTTCGAGGGTTTCGCTTTCGTGGGCGGCGTAACCTTTGACCGTCTCGACCAGATTGGGGATGAGGTCGGCGCGGCGCTGATACTGGTTCTGCACCTGGCTCCAAGAAGCCTTCACCTGT
Organism: Fidelibacterota bacterium; assembly: GCA_947473445.1. GTDB lineage: Bacteria > Pseudomonadota > Alphaproteobacteria > Rhodospirillales > Rhodospirillaceae > SHVO01. The sequence goes on from CANJEU010000228.1 coordinate 1,762, forward strand.
TCATCGAGACGCGGCACGTTGTTGACGCCGCAGCCCGCGAGGAGGCCGGCGGTGACGAAGATGGCGAGCAGGCGGACGAGCATGGAATTCTCCTTCAGGCGGACGCGACCTGAGTGTGGCACGGGGCGGAAAGGTGCGGGAGGCCTTGCGCGGCCCGCCCGGATTTGTGCTGTGCAGCAATATTGCGTTTAACCCGCAATAGCGACCGAAGTCTTGCGTCCATCTGTGACAATGGCGGGAAATGTAACTAAGATCGGGGCTGGCCCGCCAGGACAAGTGTCAGGGTGAGGGGCCCGCCGTCCGTGACGGACGCGCACCCGCGATCGTTTTGCGCCTGCTTCAGATTCGGTGTTGGGAGGCACTGAAGTCCGAGCGTCGCTACCGGCCGAAGTCCGCCGGCTCACACGCCATTTCATCAAACATGCGATCTGCCAGAGCGCCTTCGCGCATCGGCATACAGGGGGGAACCATGTCTCAGACTCAACATGCGTCGTCGAACGTGCATCCGACCAAGAAACTTTTCCTATCCACGGCCAGCATCGCCGCGCTGCTTGCGTGTTCGTTCGCGGCCGCCGACGTGCAGGCGCAAACCGCTCCGGCCCCAGCGACGGCGCCTCAACCGGCGCCCGCGGCGACCGGTCTTGATGAAATCGTCGTGACCGGTTCGCGCGTCGTGCGTGACGGCTATGAAGCGCCGACGCCCGTGTCGGTCCTGGGCGCCGACGAACTCGACGCCATGGCGGAAAACAACATCGCCGATGCGGTCAACGCGCTGCCGGTGTTCAACGGCTCGGCGACTCCGCGCACCAGCACGACGAACTTGAGCAACGGCGCGGCGGGTGTGAACCAGCTGAACCTGCGCGGCGTCGGATCGCGCCGCACCCTGATCCTTCTCGACGGCCGCCGCGTGATCAACTCGTCGGTCAACGCGGCCAACTCCTCGCCCGACATCAATTCCTTCCCGGGCGCTCTCGTCAGCCGCGTCGATGTGGTGACGGGCGGCGCCTCGGCCGCCTACGGATCGGACGCTCTCACCGGGGTCGTCAACTTCGTCATCGACCGTGAGTTCACAGGCATCAAAGGTGAACTGCAGGGCGGTATGACGAAATACCGTGACGACAAAAATTATAACGCCGCGCTCACCACCGGCCTTCCGTTTGCAAATGGCCGCGGGCACTGGCTGCTGGCCGGCGAGCTCGGACACAACGACGGCATCAAAGGCAATCCGCGCCCGTGGAACGACAGCAGCGCCGCGTTCATGGTCAATCCCGCGTGGCACCCGGCCACCAACCCCTCCGTGCCGCAGTATATCGTCGGGCGCGACTATGGCCTCGTGAACGGCACCCCCGGCGGCCTCATTACGGCGTCGGGCAGCGCGAACGCGTTGCGCGGCATTTTCTTTGGCCCCGGTGGCACGGTGGAATGTTGCTTCAACTTCGGCTCGTTCAGCCCGGTGACCACCAACAACATTCAGATCGGCGGCGACTGGCAGTATTCGCGCATCGATAACGTTCACGACATCGATACGATGGTGGACCGCTACGTCGCCTATAGCCGTCTCAGCTACGACATCACGGACAACATCTCGGTCTATGCCGACACGCAGTGGGCCAACGCCCATGCCGTAAACTTCTCAAATCCAAACCGGCGCCTCGGCAATATTACCATCCAGCGCGCCAACCCCTTCATCCCGGCCTCGGTTGCCTCGCGTATGGATGCCCTGGGCCTGACGAGCTTCTCGATGGGCTCAACGCACCGGGACATGGGTCCTTTGCTTTCGGATAACCGGCGCACGCTCCGCTCCTATTCCGCCGGTGTCGACGGCGCGTTCGAGGCCATGGACACCGAATGGACCTGGAACGCCTACTATCAGTACAGCATGACGGGCCTGTCGCCCCGCACGCGCCAGAACGGTCATACCGCCCGCTACCTGCGCGCGGTTGACTCGGTTCTCTTCAATGGCGCGCCGACCTGCCGCGTGAACGCCGACGCGGTCACCACCAACGACGATCCGCGGTGCGTGCCCTACAATACCTTCGGCATCGGCGTGAACGATGCAAAGGCCATCGCCTACGCCACCGGCACATCCTACCGCTATGAGTCCCTGCGCCAGAAAGTGGCGGCGTTCAGCTTCAACGGTGAGCCGTTCGAGTTATGGGCCGGTCCGGTCTCGCTCGCCATGGGCATTGAAAACCGCGTCGAAAGCGTCGATGGGTTCGCAACGCCCGACGACGAAACCACGTCCTACTTCGCGGGCAACTACCGCGCGACGCGCGGCAAGTTCACGGTCACTGAAGGCTTCCTCGAAACCGTCATCCCGTTGGCGCGCGATGAAGCCTGGGCGAGGTCTCTTGAAGTGAACGGCGCCGTGCGCGCGACGGATTATTCCACATCAGGCTACGTGACGACGTGGAAGGTGGGCGCGACATGGCAGCTGATCGACGATTTCCGCCTGCGCGGCACCGTGTCGCGGGACATCCGCGCGCCCAACCTCGGCGAACTCTTTGCCGGGGGCACAGCGGGTTCGGGCACGCCGCTGTTCGACCCCTTCTTGAACATCAACATCCCCACCAGCTTCTCGCTTTCGGCCGGCAACCCCGACCTCAAGCCTGAAGTGGCCGATACGGTCGGCTTCGGGGTCGTCATTACGCCCACGTTCATCGACGGCTTTGCCGCCTCCATCGACTACTACAACATCGATATCTCGGGCGCCGTCGCCTCCCCGA